>CAWUNF010000310.1:0-2797 GCA_963923195.1 uncultured Hyphomicrobiales bacterium
GGGGCGGTTGTCAATATTGCCTCAAGCCACGGGCATTTCGGTTTGCCGGGGCGCTCTGCTTATTGTTCAACAAAAGCTGCGGTGATGCATTTCACCCGCGTGCTCGCCATTGATTATGGCCCGCATCATATTCGCGCCAACACGATTTCGCCGGGCCCCATTGATACAGAGCGCTCCTTGCGCCGCTATGGATCGCGCGAGGCTTCCAATCGCATTCGCGGTGTCGGCCAAGTTTTGGGGCGCACAGGCACAGTGGAAGAAGTCGCTGCAGCAGCGGCTTTTCTGGTCTCTGATGAAGCCGCATTCATCACTGGCACAGATTTGCTGGTCGATGGCGGTCAGACCTCATTCAAAGGGTCTTCGCTGGAGCGCTATTCATCATGAAGAAAGCACTTCTCTTCAGCACGCTCGCCGCATTTGCCTTTGTCGCGCCTGCACAAGCACAAAGCGATTTTTACGCCGGCAAGCGCATCACCATTATTGTCGGCTCAGAATCGGGCGGTGGTTATGATACGCATGGGCGCATTATGTCGCGCCATTTTGGTCGTTTCTTAAGTGGCAATCCAACCATCATCGTCCAAAATATGCCGGGCGCTGGCTCGATTGTCGCGACCAATTATCTTGCCAATGTCGCACCGAAAGACGGCACATTTCTTGGCATTATCCAGCGCACCATGTTGACCGCGAAAGTCGCGCGTATGGAAGGCGTGCAATTTGATCCGATGCAAATCAATTGGGTGGGCAATCTGACGACGGAAACGGGCATGGTTGTGTCATGGCACAATCATCCTGTTAAAACCGCGCAAGATCTTTATCAGCATGAGTTGATTGTGGGCGGTGCGGGTGTGGCGGCTGATACAGAAGCCACGCCCCGTCTTTTGGCTCATGTGCTTGGCATGAAGTTCAAAGTGGTCTCTGGCTATCGCGGCAATACGAATATTTTGCTGGCCTTAGAAAATGGCGAGATTGGCGGGGTGGGTGATTGGGCTTGGCCCAATATTAAAACGCGTCGGCCCGATTTTCTGCGCGATCGCAAGATCAATCTCATCATGCAGCTTGGCTTTGAAAAGCTCGAAGATGCACCAGCCGATGTGCCGCTCGTGATGGAATTTGCCAAGACGGAAGATGATCGCAAAGTGCTGCAGCTTTACTTTGCGCAAAAGCAGGTGGCGCGCCCCGTTATGGCGCCGCCCGGTGTCTCACCTGAGCGTATGAAAGAATTGCGCACAGCCTTTAACGCAATGGTCAAAGACCCAGATGCGGTGGCCGATGCCATTCGCTCAGGCGTCGAGATCAGTGCGACAACGTCAGACGATGTGAGCAAAGTGATGGCTTTGATTGCCGCCACGCCGCCCCATATTGCTGATCGTCTCGCGGAGGCGATTAAGCCTCGCTAAGCGCATTTTCTGCGCTCATATGCTCATGCAGGAAGGCAACGAGTTCGCCTTCCTCAATCTCCGTGTCACGCGCCGCCGCAATGAAGAAAAGTTCCGACAAGGGCGGCGTGGTGAGTTTCAGGAGCGAGGCTTCCAAAAGCAGCAGGTCGCGCGGACGATTGTCGCGGAAGGCGTCAATCATGCCGCGATGCGCGCGGTTCAGGAATCGCCGTAAGGCCATGCCGAAAAGTGTGATGCCGTCTTTGCGCAAATGCGCGCGCAGAAAGCTGATCACATCAAGGGCAATGCCCAAGCTCTCCCTGGCTTCTGGGGCGCCGGCGGCCCCCCGCAGGGCCGCCGTGCGCACTGAGCCGACCAGGCACCCGAAGAGCATCATGAGGCGCTCCTCTCTCGAGGAATCCGCGATAATCCCCTGTAGTAGCGGGAATCGGGAATCATCGACGTCAAACGACAACATGAGTGTCCTTCGGGGCTCTGGAGTGAAGACGCTGATCACAGGGGTCCGCAATCAGCGTCAGGTCTTTAAACGGTTCAGGCGGCGAAAAATTGAGTCCCCGTCGGCCCCTATTTTGGGGGCTTTTGGCCACTCGTCATCTGTTTGCGGCGGCCTGTAAGCGTGGCATGATGGGGAAAGATAAGAATAAATTTCGGAGGAGCCCCATGAATTTGTCCCGCTTTGCCCCTTTTTGGGCCTCTGCCCTCATCCTTGGCTTGGCTGTTTTTGCTGGCCTTCCGGCATCTCCTGCCCAAGCGCAGGATTATGCGGCTGTGCTCGCTGCCCCCGACCGCTCCGAGGCTGATCGCCAGAATGACGGCAAAAGGCAGGCTTTGGAGCTTTTGACTTTTTCAGGTCCCAAGACGGGGTGGCATGTGCTCGATATGGGGGCCGGCGGGGGCTATTCGACTGAGCTGATGGCGCGCGCGGTTGGGCCGTCCGGCAAAGTCTATGCGCAAAATGGCGCGGCGAGTGAGCGCTTTGCGGCCCGCGCCAAATCGCCTGCTATGGCCAATGTCACGGCGCTGACGCGCCCCTTTGATGATCCGCTCCCCGAGGGCACGCCGAAGCTTGATCTCATCACTTTCTTTTTCGCCTATCACGACACGACCTTTATGGAGGTCGATCGCAAGAAGATGAACAAAGCCATGTTTGATGCTTTGAAGCCCGGTGGCTTTTTGGTGATTGCCGATCATTCAGCGCGCCCCGGTGAGGGCACGAGTGTGGGCAAGACGACCCATCGCATTGAAGAGAGCGCTTTGATCGCGGAAGTATTGGCAGCGGGTTTCAAACAAGTCGCAAGCGCTGATTTTTTGCGTAACCCAGCGGACCCGCGCGATGTCGCGGTTCATCGCTCCGGGATTAAGAATGATGAATTCGTGCTGAAGTTTCAGAGGCCGTGAGA
>CAWUNF010000311.1:0-2788 GCA_963923195.1 uncultured Hyphomicrobiales bacterium
CGCCTGCCATTCAGCCATCACGCTTTCCTCTGTTTCATTTTCATGCGCGCGGAAAAGGGCTGCGATCTCATCAGGGGCAGATAAACGCCCCAAAGCCCAAACAGCCATTGCGCGCACTTGGACGTCAGGGAAATTTAAATTTTCAATCACCTGCGGGCGAAAACCAATATCGCCTGAATTGCCCATCGCGATCATCAGATTGCGACGGAAACGCGCCAAACCGATACGCTTTATCGGTGAGCCAGAAAAATGCGCGCGAAAGCCTGCATCATCCAGCGCTGCCAGCGCCTTCAAATCAGGATTGAGCAAATCTTCACGCGCTTGCAATTTTGCCTCACGCGCGCTCTTCGCAAATTTATTCCACGGACAGGCAGCCAGACAATCATCGCAACCATAAATGCGATTGCCCATAGGCGCACGTAAGGCGCGATCAATGATTCCGTGATGTTCAATCGTCAGATAAGAAATGCAACGCCGCGCATCAAGCTTATAGGGGCCGATGAAAGCCTCTGTTGGGCAGGCTTCCAAACAGGCGGAACAAGAACCGCAATGATCAATCTCGGGCTCATCGGCTGGCAGATCAATATTGAGAAAGATCGAGCCTAAAAATAACCAAGAGCCAAATTCGCGCGACACAAGATTGGTATGCTTGCCTTGCCAGCCAAGGCCTGCGGCCGCCGCGAGCGGCTTTTCCATCACCGGCGCCGTATCGACAAAAACTTTCATCTCAAGAGCGGGTTCTTTTTTCGCTTCACCCGCAATCCAAGAGGCCAGCATTTTGAGGCGGCCTTTGACGAGATCATGATAATCACGATGGCGCGCATAGACAGAGATGGCGCCTTTGTCTTTTTGGGCCAGCACATCACGCGGATCGACATCAGGCCCGTAATTCATGCCGAGCATGACAATGGAGCGCACATCTGACCAGAGCACGCGCGGATCGGCACGGCGGCTTTGCGTCTCTTCCATCCATTGCATGGAGCCATGCGCCCCAAGCCCAAGCCATTCGCTTAAGCGTTCGGGCGCATCAGGAATGGCATCTGGCTTGACGATGCGCAGAGCATCAAAGCCCAATTCATCGGCACGTTGTCGCAGACGATTGAGAAAGGCGGCGTTCAGAAATCCAGATCCGCATAGTCCGGAGACGGCGTGATCCCCGGCAGTCGATCGCTCAGAATCGCGCGGAACGAGGGCCGCGATTTCACCCGCGCGTACCATTGTTTCGCTGCTTCGTCCTCGCCCCATGACACATCGCCCAGGAAATCCACGCAGGAGAGATGCGCCGCCGCCGCCAGATCGGCATAAGTCATGCGATCGCCCGCGAGCCAATTGCGCGTCTGCACCAACCATCCAATGTAGCGCAGATGATAGCGGATATTGTGGCGCGCAGCACGGACCAATTCCATATCCGGCGCGCCGCCCCCCTGCTCGGCACGCATCTGGCGCTTATAGACTTTTTCCTGCACGAGCCATTGGGTGACTTCAGCAAAGAATTTGCTGTTGAACCATTCCAACAAGCGGCGCACTTCAACACGCCCACCCGGATCTTCCGGCATGAGACGGCGCGCGCCCAAAGCGAGCCCGCGTGTCTCATCCAAATATTCGGCAATGACATTGGGGCCAACAATGGCCGAGACCATCTGGCCATCGGTCAAAACGGGTGTCGTATTGGCCGGGTTTAAGATGAGAAAGTCTTGGCGGCGCTCGAATGTGCGCTCCTCAATCATCTCGGGCTCCATGCCATATTCGGCCATCACAATGCGGATGAAACGCGAATGCGGACAGAAGGGATGATAATAAAGCTGCGCCATAACGCCCTGCACCGACCCGATACGCACCCTGGACAAAATCACCAAGGTAGATTGATTGCTGCGCTCCGTATAAAAGCGAAGCACAGGGCCCACAAGGCGAATCGCACATCATCCGCGCGTGAGCCGCATGTGTTCCACCCGTTGTAGGTTAAGGAGAGGTTAATGTCGCTGATCGACGCGCTGAAAGCTCTGCTTTTAGGTGGCATTGAAGGCCTCACCGAGTTTCTCCCCGTGTCATCAACGGGCCACCTGCTTCTCGCCGGTCACTTTTTGGGATTTGAGTCCAAGGGCAAATCGTTTGAAGTGCTGGTGCAGCTCGGCGCAATCCTCGCCATTCTCTATGCCTATGCGCATAAGATCATCGGCATTATTCACGGCCTCAAAGATGATATGCGCGCACGACGCTTCGTCATTGCTGTGCTGCTCGCCTTTTTGCCGGCCGCTGTCATTGGCGCGGGCGCTCATTCCATCATCAAAGGCGTCTTGTTCAATCCGCTCATCGTTTGCACCATGTTGATTGCAGGCGGTCTGGTTTTGCTGGCGGTGGATGACCTCGCGCCCCAACCGACCTTTGATGATGCAATGGATATGCCGCTGAAAACCGCACTTTATGTTGGCTTATTTCAATGTCTGGCGATGGTTCCCGGCGTCTCACGATCTGGCGCCACAATTGTCTCGGCCATGTTTTTTGGCGCGTCGAAACGCGCGGCGGCAGAATTTTCATTCTTTCTCGCCATGCCCACAATGGCGGGGGCTTTTGCCTATGATCTTTTCAAAAATTACAAGCTGCTCGAATTTAATGATGCGCTGCTCATCATCATTGGTTTTATCGCAGCTTTCATTTCAGGCCTGTTTGTTGTGCGCGGCTTTTTGCAATTTGTCTCGCGTCACGGCTTTGCCTTTTTTGCTTGGTGGCGCATTGTGGTGGGCACAACAGGCCTCATCGCTCTATTTCTTTTCTGTCTCTTATACACATC
>CAWUNF010000312.1:0-2785 GCA_963923195.1 uncultured Hyphomicrobiales bacterium
TTGCCCGGATAGGCAAAATTGGCCACCGGCATTTTGGCATCCACCAGCACAATGCGCTCTATGTCTTTGAGGGTCTCAATGGCAGCATTGGTAATGGTCGACAATCTTGTAATGGGTGCGCGTCCGGCGCCGCGCTCAATGCGCGGATCGCGGCCTTGTGAGAGAATCATGGCGCCGGTTGCAAGGGCAATGGCATTGGCGATTTCAATGCGCTCTGCTTTCAAAGCATGGCCGCCCAGGAGCAGGAGCGTGCGCCCTTTGCGCAAGGCTTGTGCCGCTGTGCGCACTGTCTCGGCAGAGACTTGGGTGGGTGTGGGAGCGGGTGTTGCAAGAGCGGCAATGCCGCCATCGCTCCAGGATGCATCTGCGGGCAGAACGAGTGTTGCAATCTGGCCGGGAAGAGTGCGTGCTGCGGTGATGGCTTGCGCAGCAAGAGGGCCGACTTCGGCTGACACATTGGCGCGCGCTAGCCAATCCGACATGGGGCGAGCCAAGGCATCGACATCGGATTTGAGCGGTGATTCATAGGACAAGTGATAAGTTGCATGATCGCCGACAATATTGACCATGGGCGTGCGGGCTTTATGCGCATTGTGAACATTGGCCAGACTATTAGTCAGACCTGTGCCCAGATGAGTGAGGGTGGCGGCAGGTTTTTCAGCCATGCGGGCATAGCCATCGGCAGCGCCAGTTGCGCCTCCTTCAAAGAGCGACAAAACACAGCGCACTCCGGGGACGCGATCTAGGGCTGCGACAAAGTGCATTTCGGATGTGCCCGGATTGGCGAAGCAAACATCCACTCCTGATGCCGCCATGGTTCGCACAAGTGATTCCGCGCCGTTCATGCTCTGCTCCTATTTGACCGGGCTAATATGGACATAGTTAGTCCCTTGGTCAAAAGAGCAAAGCTCAACCAGTTTTGATATCGCCCCTATAGAAGGCAAAAGGCCGCGCTTTTTGGCAAGGGCCACTCATGGGTGATCAGAAGCCAGCGGCCTGTCCATCTTTGCGCGGATCAGAGCCTGCGACATAGCCGCCCTTTATCCGATGGATGATTTGAGCTCCCCCGAAGCTTGACTCTCCGTCAGATTCGACAGAGCTCAGCCTGTGCCCAAGTGCCACGAGTTGTGATTTTAGCTCGTCTGATGCACTCTCTTCAATAGAGACGGTAGTGGCATCAACCACACGCCAGCGAGGGGCGTCAATGGCTGTTTGTGGATCCTGGTTCCAGATTTGAGTCCGCAGAAACATTTGCACATGGCCCTGTGCCTGCATGAGGCCGCCCATCAGGCCGAATGCCATTTGCGGCGCATCATTTTTCATGATGAAGCCGGGAATGATGGTATGGAACGGACGCTTCGATGGCCCCACTTCATTGGGATGACCCGATTGCAGACTAAATCCATAAGCGCGATTTTGGAGGGCAATGCTGGTATCGGGCGTCACAATGCCTGAACCAAAGCCAGAAAAATTCGATTGAATGAAAGAGACCATCATGCCGCTTGCATCAGCGGCGGTCAAACAGACTGTGCCGCTGCCATTGGGTGTGCCCGGACCATAATTTTGTGATCGCGTGCGATCAATCAGGCGGGCGCGCTTGGCGAGATAATCATCGTCCAGCAAATGCGCACTCGTCACATCCCTCATTGTGCGAGGATCAGACACATAATTTTGAATATCAGCAAAGACGAGCTTCATGGCCTCAATCTGCAAATGCCAGGCTTGCACAGAGTCGACAGTAACATTCTGAATATCGAGATGCTTCAATATGCCTAATGCCATGCAGGCACCAATTCCCTGGCCATTTGGCGGGATTTCATGCAGTTGGACGCCTCCGAGCGAGGAGTGAACAGTTCCGCACCAATCGAATGTGTGATTGGCTAAATCCTCGGACGTCAGTGCGCCCCCCGTTTGCTGCGCATAGCGAACAATGCTTTGAGCAAGTTCACCGCGATAGAAAGTTTCGCCCTTCGATTTTGCGATCTTTTCCAAAGAACTTGCCAGACGCTCTGATGTGAAGAGCTCGCCGACACGAGGGGCGCGCCCTTGAGGTAAAAAGCAATCGACAAAGCCCGGATGACTACCAAGAATTTCTGCTGCTTTGAGCCATTGCTGACCAATGATTGGCGTAATGTGAAAACCATGTCTTGCATAGGTGATGGCAGGTTCAAACAAAGCCTCAAAGGGTAATTTGCCAAAGCGGCGTGAGAGCTCAACCCAGGCTGAAACTGCGCCTGGGACTGTGACGCTATCCCAGCCTCTTTGTGGCATTGTCTTGCGGCCGGAAAAATGAGCCGGAGTCCATGCCGCCGGTGAGCGCCCGGAGGCATTGAGACCATGCAAGTTCTGGCCATCCCAGAGGATGCAAAATGCATCCGAGCCCAATCCATTGCTGGTCGGTTCAACAACGACAAGCGCTATGGCTGTGGCCAAAGCTGCATCAACGGCATTGCCGCCAGAGAGCAACATTCTCAAGCCCGCTTGGGTGGCCAAAGGATGGGAGCTTGCGACAATATTGCGAGCAAAGACAGGAGAGCGTCGTGAGGGGTAAAGACCCGTGTGTGAATATTGCATATGCGCGCTCCCTAGAAGTTTATATTAGACGAGAACTTCCAAAACCTTAAGTGTTAAGGGCCAATTTTGTATTCTTAATCCCTTCTTTATAAGTTTTAATTTTTATCTTTATCTATATATTTTAATGATATATGCGTTATCTTTTTCTTTCTGTTCGGTGCGCCAGTCTTATCAACTCATTAACAGAAAATTGCGCTCCTGCTTTTGGCGG
>CAWUNF010000313.1:0-2780 GCA_963923195.1 uncultured Hyphomicrobiales bacterium
GGCCCATCTTGCGCAAAATCATGGCATCGATCCTGCGCGCATTTTCATCACGGGTTTTTCGGCAGGTGGCGCCATGACGGCGGCGATACTTGCCGCCTATCCGGATGTTTTTTCTGCAGGCGCTGTGATTGCAGGCCTGCCTGTGGGTGTTGCCGATCATGTGCCTGAGGCTTTGGAAGCCATGTCGCAAGGCGACAAAAGATCAGGCCCGCAAGCGGCTGCTGCCGTGCGTCTGTCGAGCGATATGGAAGAATGGCCGCGCATTTTGATTTGGCATGGCTTGTCAGATGATGTGGTGGCGCCAGCCAATGCGGGGGGATTGGTGCGGCAATGGCGTCACGTCCATGCTTTGCGGGCCGCACCTGATGTTGACCGCTGGATGCCCGGTGGTCGCCGACGCCGCATTTGGCGTGATGCCAAAGGGCATGATGTCATCGAATATGATGCTGTTTTGGGTCTGGGGCATATTCTGGCGCCGCAATCGACTGGCGTGATTGCATCTTTCTTTGGGCTCAAAACACCAAGTTTGATCGACAAGGCTCTGGAAAAATGGGCGCGCCTGACCGATATGCGAAGTCTAATGGCCAGCGGGAAAAAGCATCCATGACGACACATGAATTTCCCTTCACCTTGAGCGATGATGAGTGGCGCAAGCGTCTCTCACCTGAGCAATATCATGTCATGCGCCAGCATGGCACCGAGCGGCCGGGTTCTTGCGCTTTGCTGCATGAGAAGCGTGCTGGTGTTTTTACTTGCGCGGGCTGCGATCAAGAGCTCTTTGCTTCAAAGCTGAAATTTGAAAGCGGTACTGGCTGGCCCAGTTTCAATGATCCTGTTCCAGGTTCTGTCGAGACCACAACAGATCGCAGCTATGGCATGGTGCGCACGGAAGTGCATTGCGCTCATTGCGGCTCGCATCTGGGTCATGTCTTTCCAGATGGGCCACCGCCAACGGGTTTGCGCTATTGCATCAATGGCGTGGCTTTAAATTTCAAGCCGGAATGAAAAAGGCGGCCATTTGGCCGCCTTATCTTTTAACGCCGTAAGGGCTGGATGATCTCTTCACCCAAGCGCCGGACATTTTCAACATTGGGCAGAAGTTTCATCAAAATAAGTTCAAGCCCAATATCATTGAAGCGTTTGAGTTGTTTGCGCACGTCTTCCGGCGTGCCCATACAGCCTGCGCGTGTTGCTGGAATCATGCGACGCTCAATTTTGCGCGTATCAGGATCTGGATCATATTTGAAAATCTGCTTAATCGTATCGTCAAAAGCCTCCTGCGAGCTTTTGCCAATGGCCACAAAAGGATTGAGCGCATAGCGCACTTTGCGGCCTGAGCGGGCGGTGCGCTTGTTCATGTCAGCAATGGAGGCTTCCAAAGAGCGCAAAATTTCATCTGCGCTTTCAGCCTCTTTGGGAAATTCAACAAACCACCAATCACAATGATCGGCAATGAAATCGCGGCCTCGATCACTGGTGGAGACAGAGAAAATTTCTGGCCCCTCTTGGGTGCGCGGCTTTAAAAGCAATTGGCCCTTTTCGACATTGTAAAATTTGCCGTGCTTTGTGTAGGTCTCATGGGTCCATAGCCCGCGCAGAATGTCGATGAATTCAATCGTGCGCTGGTAGCGATCTTCACCTTGCAACACAGTGCCGCCGAACATTTCAAATTCTTGATCGAACCAGCCATTGACGATGTTAATCGCCATGCGGCCTTTGCAAATGCGATCAAGAGAGGCAGCCATTTTAGCAATCATCACCGGATCCCAAAGGCCCGGATGCACCGCCACAAGCGCGCGCATATGTTCATAACGCGAGGCAATAGCTGCCGCATTCACCCAACCATGAATGTCATGCCCCAGATGACGCTCTGCAAAGAGCGTAAGATCAAAGCCGACTTGATCAGCGGTTAGCAGAAGATCGACGCCAAGATCATATTGCGCATCACGACGGCCCTCTGGCAGCGGATGCAGCGATTCATTGACAGCTTGCGCAATTTCCGGTGAGCCCACGGCGGCCATTGGAATCGGGGCATAAAGGCCGAATTCAAGTGACATATTTCTCTTCCCTTATTCGCCGGTCTTGCAGCCGGCCGTGGCTGCCCCGTTGGCCGGGGCAGCTCATGTGTGACGCTTAACGACCCAAAAGGCTTTTCACCCGTTCGATGACGTCTTTGGGGGCGTTGGTCGCGGTTTTAATCACGTCTTCGGCCTCCTCGCCTGTAACCAGATCAATTTCAAGCGCGGCTTTTTCAGCCTCCTTCAGGAAATCTGGATTTTTGAGGGTGGCAGCAAAGGCATTGCGCAAGACGCGCACGCGCTCAGCGGGAATATCCGGGGGCGCAAGGAAGGGGCGGCCCAGAATTTCGCGCGAGAGGAGAAATTCCATTGCCTTCGCATCAAGTTCGCTCTTGGCGGCTTGCCGGATCGAGGGCACGCCCGGAAGCTGGGGCAGCGGCTGAGAGCCCGTATGGAAGAGGAAATTGATCTTTTTGTCGCGGATCCAGTCCGGATGGGCCGAAATAATCGACCCCCATGACCAATAGCCGACCCCGTCCAATTCGCCGCGCTCCATCGCCAGCGCCGCTTGGATCGTATTGGGATAGCCATTGATGATCTTGAACTTGGTTCCAGCCAGCGAATTAAAGGCCAGTGGCATGATCTCTGAATCTGCGCCCGCGCCCGTGCCGGGGCTCAGTAATTCCATCTTTTGCAGATCCGACAGGGTCTTCACCTTGGATGTGTGCCAGGAAATGGCCAGGCTGACGTCGCGGTTCATAC
>CAWUNF010000314.1:0-2771 GCA_963923195.1 uncultured Hyphomicrobiales bacterium
CACAAGGAGTATCGTCGGCAGCGTCAGATGTGTATAAGAGACAGTGCAAATGGCGGTTGTCGAAGCCGCGCGTTCGTTGGCTGGCGTCGCGGACGCAAACTCGACCGAATTCGGCCCGTGCAAAGAGCCGGTTGTCGGTCTCATGACCGAATGGATGCGCGGCAATGAATTGGAAAAGCGCAAAGCAGGCGGTGACCTCGGCGGCACGATGCGTCTGGGTGCTTTCGCAGCCGCGCTGAAGGAAGGCTCGCATATTTCGAAAATTTACGGTGCGACCGAAATCTCCGAGCGTCATCGTCACCGCTATGAAGTGAACATGCGCTATCGCGAACAATTGGAGGCCAAGGGTCTCGTGTTTGCTGGCACATCACCCGATGGCTTGCTGCCGGAGACGGTGGAGCTGCCGGATCATCCTTGGTTCATCGGTGTGCAATATCACCCGGAACTCAAGTCGCGCCCCTTTGAGCCGCATCCGCTCTTTGCGAGCTTCATTGCGGCAGCCAAAGCGCAGAGCCGGCTGGTCTGATCCCCTAGGGGACGGCTTCGCTTCGCGGGGCTTAACATGCTAGCCTGACGGGACCGTAACTCCCGTCAGGAGTGCACCCATGCCGCGCGCCATTGATCATGTCGTTCATGCATCCCGAGATCTGGCAGCCCAAGCCGATTTCTATCGCAAGCTTGGCTTCACGCTTGGCGCACGCAATCACCATCCGTGGGGCACGGAAAATCACATCATCCAATTCGCCGATCATTTCATTGAATTGATCTCACGGGGCCTAAGTTTCCGCGCGCCTGTTGATCTCGACCCGCATACCTTTTCCTTCGCAGGCTTCGTCTCGCAGCAATTGGAAAAGAGCGAAGGCGTTTCGATGCTCGCACTCGCCACGAAAGATGCGAGTGCTGATCGCAAGCAATTCAAGGCCGCAGGGCTTGGAGATTTCGAGAGCTTCCATTTCGAGCGCAAAGGCAAGCGCGCGGATGGTGCCGACAGCCATGTTGCCTTCACGCTCGCCTTTGCCCAATCGAAGCTCATGCCCGATATCGGCTTCTTCACCTGCCAGCAGCATTTTCCGGAAGAGTTTTATGCGGCCTCTCTGCAATCACATGCCAATGACGCAGTCGGTGTGAGCGGTCTTGTGCTGGTGGCTGAAAATCCGGCCGCACATGCCGAGTTTTTGTCCGGTGTCACCGGCCAGCGGGAGATGCTCGCAACCTCGTTGGGCATAGATCTTGAAGTGGCTGATGAGCAGAGCCTTGAGGTGCTGACCGAAGCTGCCTTTGTCCAAAAATTCGGAAGCGGGATGCTGGATCGCCCCGCGCGCAGCCCGCATGTCGCGGCCGTGCGGGTCGCGGTGCGTGATTTGGGGGTCTGCGCCGAAATTTTCGAGGATAATGGCGTGCCCCATGAGCCCTTTGGCCACAGGCTCCTCATCCCGCCGCAGGCCGCCTTCGGCGTCGCACTGGCCTTCGAGCAAATGGCAGATTAACGCGCGGCTGCGCGCATCAGGCGTTTGTCGAATGTGGCAAGTTCAGCGTTCTGAGTTCGGCTTAGCCAGAGATAAGATGCGTCATAGGCGCTCAAACCTGTCTCAATGGCAAGACTTGCAACAGCGTCTATGTCAATGGGCAAAAGCTCAATGGCGAGGTGTGACAATCGGCTCAGGCCGATGCGTATGGCTGTTTCAGATTCCGGCTCCTGCCTCGCCTTGGTGACAGAGACATTGGCAATTTCGTAGGTTAGGATTGATGGCGCAATCAACCGCGCCCCGTCGAGAAGCGCGGCAGCTTCGTCCGCATTCTGCTCGACGAAGATCAGCGCTGCCGCAATAGACGCATCAACGACTTTGACGGTCACGGTCCGCTCTTATGATCTCGGTCGAATTAGGCGCGGTCTTGACGCCCAGCTTCCGCAATTCCTCAAGCACGGCGGCCGGTCCCTTGGTCGGGCTCGGCTCAGTGACCAGCGCCTGTTCGAGGATCACGCGCGCCTCCTCTTCGGGCGAGCGGTGATTTTGGGCGGCGCGCTCCTTGAGGCGCTCTACCAGCAGATTGGACGCATTTGGGATGGCAATATTCATGAGCGCAGCTCCAAACGGCGTAAATTTACCCTGTTTCCCAAGGGGCGGCAATTCCACTCGTGGACTGACCCTTGCCAGCGGGGCCTCGCTTCTATAGCGCAAGGGCATGTCTTTGGATCAATTGGGGTAGGGTCATGCAGGCCAAGGCGGATGTCACCATCGGCACGGGTGCGGGCGCGGTTACATTTGGCAATCGCCGTCCACTCGCCCTCATGGCTGGCCCCTGCGCGCTGGAAAGCCGCGAACATGCCATGACCATGGCGGCTGCGCTGAAAGAGATCACCTCAAAGCTCGGCATCGGCCTCGTTTACAAAAGCTCTTTCGACAAGGCGAACCGCACCTCGCTCGAAGGCAAGCGGGGTCTCGGTTTGAAGCAAGCGCTGCCGGTCTTTGCCGAGATCAAGGAAAAGTTCGGTCTGCCGATCGTCACCGACGTGCATGAGAACGATCAATGCGCCATGGCCGCTGAAGTGGTCGATGTGCTGCAAATACCGGCCTTCCTCTGCCGCCAAACCGATCTTCTTCTCGCCGCTGCCAAGACTGGCAAGCCGGTGAATGTGAAGAAGGGCCAGTTTTTGGCTCCTTGGGACATGAAGAATGTCGTCGCGAAAGTGACAGGTGCCGGCAATGCCAATGTGCTCGTGACCGAACGCGGCGCGAGCTTTGGCTATAATACGCTTGTGTCCGATATGC
>CAWUNF010000315.1:0-2769 GCA_963923195.1 uncultured Hyphomicrobiales bacterium
TCGCTGGCTGAGGTGAAAGATCGTCTTGCGCGCTATCCTTCATCGCGTGCAATTTTTATGCATGCAGATGGTACGCCTTTGCGGGATGGTGATGTTTTGGTGCAGCCAGATTTGGCAACCACGCTTTACCGCATTGTTCAGCGCGGCCCGAAGGGCTTTTATGAAGGCGAGACGGCCGAGCGCATTGTGAATGCTGTGCGCAATGAAGGTGGCATTATGGCCGCTGATGATTTGCGTGATTACAAGGCGATTGAACGCGATGTGGTGCGCGGCAAATATCGCGATCGCGAAATTGTCTCCATGCCGCCGCCCTCATCAGGTGGTGTGCATGTCATCCAGATTTTGAACATGTTGGAAGGCTTCCCGCTGAATAAGTCAGGCCCCAATTCAGCGCAGACCATTCACCTCATGGCCGAATCCATGAAACTCGCTTATGCAGATCGCGAGAAATGGCTGGGAGACCCTGATTTCGTCAAAAATCCAGTCGCAGGCCTTGTGTCGAAAAAATATGCTGATGAATTGCGCAAGCGCATCAATGTAGATCGCGCGACGCCTTCAAAAGATATTAAGGCGGGTGATCCGCAGGCCTATGAAAGTGATCAGACGACACATTATTCCGTGATGGATTCAGCCGGCAATGCAGTGGCGAATACTTACACGCTGAATTTCTCTTATGGTCTGGGCATGGTGGCTGCTGGCACAGGCGTGCTGCTCAACAATGAATTGGATGATTTTGCGGCCACTGCAGGCGCACCCAATGCTTTTGGTCTGATGGGTGGCGATGCCAATGCGCCGGGACCGCGCAAGCGCCCGCTCTCATCCATGAGCCCGACAATGGTGTTTCGCAACGGCGAATTGGAATTGGTGACGGGCTCGCCCGGTGGTTCGCGCATTATCACGACAGTCTTGCAAGTCATTAGCAATGTCGTCGATCACAATATGAATGTTGCAGAAGCCAGCGAAGCAGCGCGTGTGCATCACCAGCTCTATCCAGATGAATTGCGCATTGAGCGCGGTATTTCGCCGGATACGGTGAAATTGCTCGAGCAAAAGGGCCATGTCGTGCGCGAACATCGCACAATGGGCTCCACACAAACCATTCAGCGTGTGAAGGGCGAGATTCAAGGCGCCGCTGATACGCGCCAAATGGGCACGGCTGCCATTGGCTATTAATCCTGCTGCCAGGCTTTGCCCATGCGTGTGGGCGTAAGCCCCAGATGATGAGCTACACTTGCACCCATATCAGCAAAGCTTGCGCGCAGACCTAAAGCACGTGGCCTCACATCAGGACCAAAGGCCAGCACGGGCACGCATTCGCGCGTGTGGTCTGTGCCATTCCATGTCGGATCATTGCCGTGATCAGCGGTGAAAATGCACAGATCACCAGGGCGAAGTGCTCTTAAGAGTTCTGGCATACGTTTGTCAAAACGCTCAAGGCCTGCGGCATAGCCAGCGACATTGCGGCGATGACCAAAATCCGTGTCGAGATCGACATAATTGGCAAAGATCAATCCGCCGTCGGGCAGATTGTGCAAAGACTCCACCGTTTGGGTGAAGAGGTCCATATCATCCCGGCCCTTGATGACTTGGCCCGTGTTTCGATGCGCAAAAATATCAGCAATTTTACCAATTGAAATGATTGCGCGCCCGGCCTCTTGCGCGCGGTCGAAGATGGAGCCGTCGGGTGGCGGCAGCGAATAATCGCGGCGATAGGGCGTGCGCTTATAGGTTTTCGGACTGTCGCCAAGAAAGGGGCGTGCAATGATGCGACCAATTTTCAATGGATCGCAGAGACGTCGCGCAAGCGCGCAAAGCGCATAAAGGCGTTCACGACCGAAGTGCTCTTCATGCGCTGCAATCTGCAAAACGGAATCGACCGATGTGTAGAGGATCGGCTTGCCCGTTTTCACATGTTCATCACCGAGCACTTCAAGAATGGCCGTGCCTGATGCATGTGTGCGACCAATAACGCCGGGCAGTTGCGCCTCACGCACAAGCGCATCGACCAGATCATCGGGGATAGAGGGCTCATGTTCTGGAAAATATCCGAAAGCAAAATCAGCCGGAGAGCCCGCAATCTCCCAGTGACCTGATGGTGTGTCTTTGCCGAGTGAAGTTTCACGCGCGCAACCATAAGCACCTTGCGGCTCTGTCACAGAAAAACCCGGCGGTAATGTGCCGCCAGAAGTTTTAGCAGCCATGCCAAGGCCAAGCGCATCCAGATGCGGCATGGTGAGTGCGCCTTTGCGCAAATCCGTGTCGCACTCGCCCTTGGCACAAGCCTCTGCAATATGAAACAGCGTGTCCGCGCCTTTATCACCGAAGCGCTCTGCATCGGGGGCATGGCCGATGCCAAGTGAATCCAAAACAAGGATGAGAGCGCGGCTCATGCGCTTTTTGCTCCATGATGCGTTTCCATCGAGAAAGCAGCAGCAAAAAGTGCGCGCGTATAATCGGTTTCAGGCTTGGCAAATATGTTCGTCGCAGGTCCTGCTTCAACCACTTTGCCGTGGCGCATGACAATCAATTCGCTTGCCAAAGCGCGCACAACTTTCAGATCATGGCTGATGAAGAGATAGGCGAGGTTGCGTTTCTTTTGAAGGTCGCGCAGCAAATCCACAATCTGCGCTTGCACGGACATATCAAGCGCGGATGTGGGTTCATCCAGCACGACAAATTTTGGATTCAAGGCCATAGCACGCGCAATGGCGATGCGCTGGCGTTGGCCGCCCGAAAACTCGTGCGGGTATCGATCCATCGCTGTTGGAT
>CAWUNF010000316.1:0-2767 GCA_963923195.1 uncultured Hyphomicrobiales bacterium
ATGAGCTCGCAATTCCAAAAAATTCGCAATCAGGTCATGTGGGATCGCTTGATCTCTGTGGTCGAAGAACAAGCGCGCACTTTGATGCGTGTGGCTTTCTCCACGGTTGTGCGTGAAGCTGGTGATCTATCGGCCGGCGTATTCAACACAAAGGGTGATTTGCTCGCGCAAGCTGTCACTGGCACGCCGGGCCATATTAATTCGATGGCACGTTCCATCCGCGAATTTTTAAAAGTCTTTCCGGCTGAAACAATGAAGCCGGGCGATGTTTATATGACCAATGATCCGTGGCGCGGCACGGGCCATCTCTTTGATTTCACCGTCGTCACGCCAACCTTCCATAAGGGCAAGCTGGTCGCTATTTTTGCCTGCACTGCGCATGTGGCCGATATTGGTGGAAATGGGCCTGATCCTCATTCGCGCGATGTTTTTGCTGAAGGCCTATTCTTGCCGATCATGCCACTTGTGATGCAGGGCGAGATCAATCAATGGCTGATGAAATTGCTGTGTGCCAATAGTCGCGAGCCTGAAAAGCTTGAAGGCGATGTCTATGCTTTGATTGCGTCTAATGAAGCAGGCGGCAAGCAACTTTCCAGCATGATGGAAGAATATAGGCTCGCAACACTCGACGATCTGAGTGATCATATTCTCACTTCGAGTGACAAATCCATGCGTGAGGCCATTCAGCATTTGCCGAAAGGCACATGGTCACACAAAGTCACCATTGATGGCTTTGCTGATCCAGTCGAGATTGCCGCAACGCTCAAAATAGATGGCGAGAAAATCTATATTGATTTTTCTGGCACCTCATCTGTCTCGAAATATGGTATCAATTGCCCGATCTGCTACACGGATGCCTATACGAGTTTCGGCATTAAATGTTTGGTCGCACCGCGGCTCGCCAATAATGCGGCTGTGCTTGCACGCATTGTTGTAAGCGCGCCGGAAGGCACGATTGTCAATGCGCCATTTCCCGCCCCCGTCACAGCGCGTGCATTGATTGGGCAAATGTTGCCTGATGTGTCTTTTGGGTGTTTTGAAAAAGCCATGCCCGGGCAAGCACCCGCCGAAGGCACAGGTGCAAGCTGGAGTTTGCGTTTTGGCGCGGGCCCCGGTGTGACCGGGCCTGATGCCAAGGGCACAAAGTTTCTCTCACAAAATTTCCAAAGCGGGGGCATGGGCGCGCATTGGAAACATGATGGCATTGCCGCAACACCCTATCCCTCAGGCGTGAAAGCCATTGCGATTGAAATCACAGAGGCGATGACGCCACTCGTGTTTTGGCGCAAAGAATTGCGTCGCGATTCTGGAGGAGCCGGGTTTTATCGCGGCGGTTTGGGGCAGACGATTGAAGTGGGCTCGCGCGAAGACGCACCCTTTGCGATTTTTGCGCGTTTCCAACGTGTGAAATATCCAGCAAGCGGGCGCGGTGGTGGCGCAGATGGTGCATCTGGCACATTGCATTTGGCATCCGGCGCCGCAGTGCCGCCACGCGGCACGCAGGTCATTCCAGCAGGCGAGCGACTTGTTGTGGAAATGCCCGGTGGCGGCGGTTTGGGTGATCCGCTCAAGCGCGATCCCGCGTCCGTCGCGCGCGATGTGCTGATGGGCTATGTTTCAAGCCAAGCCGCACGCGATCTTTATAAAGTCGTGTTGGATGCAAAAGGCGCTGTTGATGCATCTGCCACGCGCGCTGCGCGGGGAGGTTGACCCATGTTGCTCAATGGACAAGTTGCGATTGTCACAGGCGCCAGTGTTGGCCTTGGGCGTTCAATGGCTATGGCTCTTGCACGTGCGGGTGCACGTGTGGTTCTGGCTTCACCACAAAAGAAATTGCTCGAAGGAGCAGCCGAAGACATTAACGCGCGCTTTGGCGCTAAACATGCTTTGGCTGTTGTGACGGATATTACCAAGCCTGCGGATTGTGCGCGTGTCGTGCAAGAAACGCTCAAAACTTTTGGCGATCTATCGGTACTCGTCAATAATGCGCGGCGCGAACAGCGCGGGCCGGGCTTGCCAGTGGAGGGCAATAATTTTCCATTCTGGGAATCCAATCCAGACATTTGGGTTGAGGCGGTGAATGTGAATGTGTCTGGCACATTTCTCATGTCACGCGCTGTTGCGCCTCATCTCATCAAACGCAAATGGGGCCGCATCATCAATATTTCGACGTCGCTCGATACAATGCAGCGCAAGCATAATTCGCCCTATGGCGTCACCAAAGCTGCAGTGGATGCGGCCTCGCTCATTTGGGCGGCGGATCTTCAAGGCACAGGTGTCACCTGCAATATTCTCATCCCCGGCGGCATGGTCGATACAGACGGCACGCGGCCCTCAACAGAAACGCGCAAAACCTTGCCGGTCGATGTGATGGATGATGCGGTCGTCTGGTTCGCCTCGCCTCAGTCTGATGGGCATAATGGCGAGCGCTTTGTTGGCAGTCGTTGGCGCAAGGATGTGCCGCCGCATGTGGCCGCGGTGGAAGCCCGCGAGGCGCCCGTGTTGCGCAAGCCCGAGCCGCGGAAATAGGGCGCTTTTTGCCTGCTAAAGTTGGGGTGACAGGGTTTGTCACCCCGCTAGTCTAGGGTCTGCTCATCAAGGAGCAGGGACCCATGAGTTTCGATAAAGCCGAACAATTGATTGAACTCGCCCGCTGGGCCTCATCCCGTCAGGGGCTGACGCTGGATGATGTGGTTGCGCATTATGGCGTGTCCCTGCGCACGGCGCAGCGCATGTTTCGCGCTTTGGAAGCCAATTTTCCTGAGAC
>CAWUNF010000317.1:0-2754 GCA_963923195.1 uncultured Hyphomicrobiales bacterium
AGCGTCACACGCAGGGGCGCGGTTCAAGCTTGGCCCCTCGTTTTCCTGTGCAAAGGTCGACTTATCCAGCCAAAAGGGCAGGGTGAGATCAACCCTTGATCAGCGGGTCGATGATTTTCGCGAAATCTGCCAAGGGGATGGATCCATTCACCCGCTTTCCATTGATGAAGAAAGTCGGGGTCGAATCGACCTTGAATTCCTTGGCCGCGCGGTCGCGGACGGCGTTCACATTGTCATAAAGCGCCTTGTCGCGCAGGCATGATTCGAAGGTCTGCTGCGACATGCCGGTCTGGCGAATGACCGTTTGCAGCCCTTCCAGAGGCTTATCCGTGAAGGCCCATTTTGGCTGTTGCGCGAAGAGCAATTCGACGACTGCTTCGCGCTGCGCATCACCCGCGCAACGCGCGAGCATGAAGCCAGCGGTCGCCAGCGGATCAAAGGGGAATTCGCGCAGCACAAAACGCAATTTGCCAGTGTCGATATAGGCCTTCTTCAATTCCGGCCATGTCTCATTGTGAAAATGCGCGCAATGCGGACAGGTCATCGACGCATATTCAATCATGGTGACGGGCGCATCTTTTGAGCCGACCCAAAGATCAGCCAAAGGCGCGGGCTGCATCAATTGCGCCAGTGGCACATCGCTTGCGGATTGCGCGGAAGCAATCGAGGGCAGGGCGGCCCATGCACCACCCGCGGCAAGCGTCTGCAAAAGGGCGCGGCGGTTTGTGGTCATGTTGAACGTCATCTGGGGCAGTCCTATCTCGTGAGAAGCTTAAATTCCGCTGGAATGTGGCAAGATGAAGGATGATGCGCAAGGGTCAGCTTTTTGCGCGTTTTTCAGAGAGCACGCGCTCGCCCAAGCGCGTGAGCGCATCACGCAGGCCCTCATCCTCAATCGGTGCCACTTCGCTGGCTGCTTGTTGGCGCGCCACAGGGTCAGGTGTCGGTTTGAGGCGGCTTGGCTTTTTTGTTTTGCCAACCGGGCCTTGGCGCAGCAGCAATTTGCCCACACAGCGCCAGCCCAAATGCATATTGACGCGATCAATAATGGTCGCGCCCACATGCTGCAATTCAATGGCAAAGCCGCTTTCCACACGCACAATGAGGGAGGCTGGCTCCACATCGCCGGGCTCGGCTTTGGGCGCGCGGGTTGGCCATTGCAATTTGATCGGCTCGCAGACACGCGCCAGACGCTCGCCGACAATCTCATCCCAATTGAGAACAATGTCGGCTGCACCAAACCCCTGTTTGGCCAGCACAGGGTCCATCGCTTTCGCCGTGAGATCGGCAAGCGCAAATGTTTTGGGGCGGCTGCGGGGCGGAATGGACATGGCCCAATCTTAGCATGGCTCCGCTCGTCATTGCGAGGAGGCCGTAGGCCGACGCGGCAATCCAGAAAAAGACTGGATTGCTTCGGCTTACCCTCGCAATGACGGGCCAAAATGTCATAGAGAAAGCCCATGACAGCCGCTGCCAAGCTTCTCAAATGGTATGACCGACACCGCCGCCACTTGCCGTGGCGCGCATTGCCCGGCGTTGCGGCCGATCCTTATGCCGTCTGGCTGTCAGAAATCATGCTGCAGCAAACAACCGTGCAGGCGGTCAAACCCTATTACGAGAAATTTTTGAGCCTCTGGCCGCGCGTTGAAATGCTCGCCTGCGCTGAGAGTGATGATGTCATGCGCGCTTGGGCGGGGCTTGGCTATTATTCGCGTGCGCGCAATTTGCACGCCTGCGCGAAAGTCATTGCGAGCGAACATGGCGGGCGTTTTCCTGACACGGAAGAAGCTCTGCGCGCGCTGCCTGGCATTGGCCCTTACACGGCAGCGGCTATTGCGGCGATTGCTTTTGGCAAGCGTGCCGTTGTGGTGGATGGCAATGTCGAGCGCGTGGTCACACGTCTCTTCACCATTGAAGAGCCTATGCCCAAAGCCAAACCCTTGGTGCGCGAAAAAACAGACACGCTGACCCCACACAAGCGCGCCGGTGATTTTGCGCAAGCCATGATGGATTTGGGCGCCACCATTTGCACGCCGCGCCGCCCCGCTTGTTCGCTCTGTCCTTTGAATGACGCGTGCCAAGCGCGTGCGGAAGGCCGACAAGAAGAATTCCCCGTCAAAGCGCCGAAAGTTGAGCGCCCCTCACGGGCGGGTGCGGCTTTCTTTCTGCGCCGCAAAGATGGCTCTGTTTTGGTGCGCACGCGACCAGACAAAGGTCTGCTCGGCGGCATGACAGAAATTCCCGGCACCGAATGGTCAAAGGATTTTAAACTGTCGGATGCGCTTTTATCAGCGCCCGTGGATGCGAAATGGAAAAAACTGCCCGGTCATGTGGAGCATGTGTTTACCCATTTTGCTTTGCGGCTGACGGTGTTCACGGCGACGACAGAAGCGAAAGCGCCCAAGGGCGCGCGTTTCGTCAAAGATAATCTGTTGGATGATGAAGCGCTGCCAAGCGTCATGCGCAAAGTCATCGAACATGCGCGGAGTTTTGAGGAGAAGTAACCTATGCCGTCATTGCGAGGAGGCCCGCAGGGCCGACGTGGCAATCCAGAGGCCACACGTGAGGCTTTGCTGGATTGCTTCGCTTCGCTCGCAATGACGGCGTGAGTGTCAGCCATGTCTAAAAAACGCGGCCCCATCATCACTTTCACCGATACAGGCGTGCATGTCGCTTATCGCGCGCGGGTGCTCGATATTCCCGTCTATGGAAGTGAAGAGGCCGATGCATTGATTGATCTGGAGACGATCACGC
>CAWUNF010000318.1:0-2748 GCA_963923195.1 uncultured Hyphomicrobiales bacterium
GTGATTTCCTGATTGATGGTGGGTGAGGCTGAGCCATTTAATTCACCAATGGCACCAAAGCGATAATCAACACCCGCCTTCACGACGTGCAGGTTTTGCCCAATCGACACGTTGGATTTTTGCCCGCTGCTATCGCTGAAAGTATAGGCCTTGTCGCCAAAGGACATGAAGTCATACTGCACGCGCGCAGAAAAACCGGCGCCCAAATCTCGCTCAAGTCCGACACCAATACTGGGGCCATAGACCATTCCTGACTTGGTCGCGCCTGTGGTTCCAAGAGCATTGAAGTCGTTGGTGTATTTTAAATTCAAAGCCGACAGGCCAGCGCGCATCAGATAGACATTATCCCCTGCAGCATAGCCAATGCGCGCACTGCTATTCACCAAGAGGCTTGATTCAACTTTGCCGACTTGCCGATTGCCCAATGTGGCATCGGATTTTCCGTTATTGGCATAGCCAAGCAGCGTGCCCATTTGCCCGGACACTTCGAGGCCGGCGACAATTGGCCCATATTGCCAGTTGTATCCGCCATGTGCGCCGAAACTGACGCCACGAATTTGCACGGAGCCGGGCATTTGATTGCGCGTGGCTTCAAAGCCGGATGCTGAGCCCCATTTGCTGTCACCGTAGGAACCACCAACAGTTCCGCCGACGAAGAAACCCTCCCAGCTCACGCCCTTCGGGGCTGTGCGGCCATAATTGATTTTCACTGGCTCGTCTTCCAGCGGAATCATCTTGGGAGTTGTTGTGCCAGCACCAAGTGGAACAGGCTCTGTCGGCCAATTCCTGCGCATGTCAGCTGCATGCGATGACGTAGCGCAAGCCGCTACCAACAGGGGTGCAAAATACCGCATCGAAATAGCCACGTCGGCCTCCGCCGTTTGAAAAAACAAAGCAACAATTGAGGTCGATGGTTCGTGGTTAATGATTAAAATCAAGTATCAAAATTTCACCACTGCAACGCTCATCAATCAAGCTTCTGATCATAAACGCATTTACGAAGATGCGCCGTTAGCGCGTGACGATCCACAAATTCCTCTAACGCTGTGTGAGGAATCACTTGACCGATCAAAACAGGAAATTGAGTCGCGATTCGACGACGCACTTCATGAAAGAAAAGAGCCAGCCGCGCGGTTTGGCTGATGTGACTCACAAATTGGAACAGTGCGGAATTCTGGCCATCGAAAAAAATCGGCACAACATCCGCACGCGCTTGCTGAACGAGACGCGCAACAAAGGGCGTCCATGGCGGATCAATCGCAGCATCTCGTCCGAACCAGTCCGGTGAGGTTGAGATGGCACTGCCGGGAAAGACAACAACGCAACCGCCCTTCTTCACATGCTCAAGCGCGCGAGCACGCGATTGCGCATTCAACCGTTGTGCGTCCCGCGTCTCCGCGAAGTCGATGGGCAACATGCGCGCACGCATCTCGGGCGCTTTCATCAAGACGGCATTGGTGAGAACTAAAAAATCATCGCGCGCCTTTTCCATCAAAGCGCACATCACAATCCCATCAAGAACACCGAAGGGATGATTGGCAATGATGACGAGCGGTCCTTGTTTTGGAATCGCTGCAAGACGTTCAGGGTTAATCTTCACATCAAGCTTCAACGCTTGAATGGCTGTCTCGAAAAAACTGCCGCCCCAGCCCGAGGCTTGTTGCTCGAAATAAAGACGGCGGATTGTGTTGCGACCGGTCGCAACTTCAAGACATTCAATCGCCATCCGCTTCCACAGCGGATCGCTCTCTTGCGCATAAGTGAAAACGGATTTGTCCACGTCTTCGCGCTAGCGCCTCTTTGCGACAGTTGCGTGACGATCAAAGACCCTTGGCGATCTTGTCGAAAGCCATCAGCTGACGCAGCAAGGCTTCGAGCTCGTTGAGCGGCACCTGATTGGGACCATCCGAGAAAGCCTCAGCCGGATTGTCATGCGTCTCGATGAAGACACCCGCAACGCCTACCGCCACAGCGGCGCGTGAGAGCACAGGAACAAATTCGCGCTGGCCACCTGATGACGTGCCCTGCCCGCCCGGTTGCTGCACGGAATGGGTGGCGTCGAAAATCACCGGCGCGCCGGTCTGCTCAGCCATGATCGGCAAAGCGCGCATATCGGACACAAGCGTGTTGTAGCCAAAGCTCGCACCACGCTCCGTCACCAGCACCTGATCATTGCCAGCACCCACGACCTTGTTGACGACATTCTTCATGTCCCAAGGCGCCAAGAATTGTCCCTTCTTCACATTCACCGGCTTGCCCGTAGCGGCAGCGGCAACGAGGAGATCGGTCTGGCGGCAGAGAAAGGCCGGGATCTGCAGCACATCCACAACTTCCGCCGCGATGGCGCATTGGTCGTTTTCATGAACGTCAGTGAGGATCGGGAAGCCGAACTTCTCCTTCACCTCAGCAAAGACCGGAAGCGCCTGCTTGATGCCAAGGCCACGACGGCCCGTCAGCGAGGTGCGGTTAGCTTTGTCGAAGGAGGATTTATAGACGATCCCGACGCCCAGACGCTGGCCGATCTCCTGGAGGGCCGCCGCCATGGTCATGGCATGGTCCCGGCTCTCCAGAGCGCAAGGCCCAGCGATAAAGGCCAAGGGAAGCTTGTTCCCGAAAGTCACCGCCCCCGCGCCCGAACCAATCGTTACCTGTGCCTTGGCCGTCATGTCTTGCCTCATCTGATCCGGCTTGAGCGCTAAAGGAGGCGCACAAGGAAGGCAAGCGGGACTGGTCGCGGAGGCAGAATGG
>CAWUNF010000319.1:0-2740 GCA_963923195.1 uncultured Hyphomicrobiales bacterium
GTAATGTCATCATGCGTGGGGCCAATGCCGCCTGTCGTAAACACATAAGTATAGCGCGCGCGCAAAGCATTCAGCGCATCCACAATCTCATCCATGACATCTGGCACGATGCGCACTTCGCGCAAATCAATGCCAATATTGGTCATGTAATCGGCGATATAGCCGATATTCTTATCCTTGGTGCGCCCGGACAGGATTTCATCGCCAATGACGAGAATGGCGGCGGTGACATGCTTCTGGCTCATACGAGTGGCCCTGCTCTTGGTTCTGGCTCAGGTTTAGGGAGAGGAGCCCGCCCCGCGCAAGCGCAAAGCGCCCAAAGCTTTGGGATTTCCCCCGCTTGCTCAGGCCCTTTGCCAGCCAATATTTTCCCGCGAGCGGAGCACTTCGCGATAACCATAGGCTGGTAGCATCCGCTCCAGATCAACCGACCAAGCCGTGCTGGAGCGCGCACAGAGGATGAGACGGGGCCAAAGTTCAGGCGCGGCCTGCCGAAAGAAGGGCTCTAGAATGACATCTTCCGCACCCGCGACATCAATTTTCAGCGCATCCATACGCTCATAGCCTTCACTCGCCAAAATATCTTTCAGCGTGCGCGCTGGCACTTTGAGCGTATCGCCCGGCGCATCGGAAATGCGCACCGATGTACGTCCCTGATTTTGCGCATCCAAAAACAAGGTGATCTCGCCTTCGCGATCGGCCACAGCACATTCCAGTGCTTTCACCGTCGCAAATGGATTTTGCCGAATATTATAAATGAGCCGCTCGAAAATAACGGGGTTTGGTTCAACCGCCAAAATTTTCGCACGCGCACCAGCAAGCCCCGCCATGAATAAAGCATAAGCGCCTGCACTCGCGCCAATATCAACAAAATGCAAATCGTCACTCGCCACAGAAGCCAGTAAAGCGCGCTCCGCGGCATCAAAATAATGAGGCGTGAAAAGCAAACGCTTTTCACATTGATTATTGGCGGGATAGAGGCGCATCCGCGCACCGAGACTTTCCACATCAAGCGGCAGACCCCGCAAAAGCTTGATCGCCAAAGCCCGCAAGAAAAAGGCGCGACGCTGCCCGCCCCAAGTGGCCGGACTTCCCCGTGTGATCTCAAGAATGGCCTCCACCAGCCCATGCGGGGCATGGCGGCCAAAGGCTGAGAGATCATTGACGATGGATTTTTGCATCAGATGGTCCGGGCTTTAGACGCCGCACGGCCTTGAGAATAGGCGTGTTTTCTCGTCCAGAGCCATTTCTAGCACAAGCCTCCGGCCAAATGCCAGCAAGACCCGATTTGAGGCTTGCGCCGGAAGCGAGTTTGCTTAGATTCAAACCATCTCCCGCGCGCCCGATGCGTGCGCCCTCAACCCACGGAAGTGCCATGAATTTCGTAGACGCGGCCGAAGCGCCCGGCCGCAAGACGGGCCAAATTAAATTGCACGGCCCAGATGATTTCGCCGCCATGCGCAAAGCGGGAAAACTCACCGCAGAAGCACTCGATATGCTGGTGGATGTCGTTAAGCCCGGCGTGACCACTGAAGCGCTCGACAAGCTCTGCTTTGAATTTGCAATGGACCACTGCGCCTATCCCGCGCCGCTCAATTATCGCGGCTATCGCAAATCAATCTGCACCTCGATCAATCATGTCGTCTGTCATGGCATTCCCGATGACAAGCCTTTGCGCGAGGGCGATATCGTGAATATCGACGTCACCTTGATCGTCGACGGTTGGCATGGCGATTCAAGCCGCATGTATAATGTGGGCGCGGTGCCACGACGCGCTGAGCGCCTCGTTGAAGTGACATATGAAGCCTTGATGCGTGGCATTGCTATGGTGAAACCCGGACATACGACGGGTGATATTGGCGCCGCCATTCAAGAATTTGCCGAAGGCGAGCGCTGTTCCGTTGTGCGCGAATTTTGCGGTCATGGTTTGGGCCGCCTCTTTCATGATGAGCCCAATATTCTGCATTATGGACGGCGTGGCGAAGGCGTGGTGTTAAAGCCCGGCATGTTTTTCACCATTGAACCTATGATCAATCTGGGTCGTCCGCATGTGAAAGTTTTGGCCGATGGCTGGACAGCCGTCACGCGCGACCGCTCACTCACCGCACAATTTGAACATACAGTCGGCGTGACAGAAGAGGGCGTCGAGATTTTCACGCTCTCACCTGCGGGCTTTAATCAGCCGCCATATACTTAGGTCCGCAAACCGATAGGAATAATTTTTAAGTAAGCTTATTAAAATCAATCGATTGTTTAGTCTTGGGTTCGTTCTGTCAAAATTTCTCTCGATAAATCACTATACGCAGACAAATTCGGAATACGGTCTTCATTAACAAACCAAGCGAACCCCTAAACCCTTTGAGCTATTAAGAAACTCGATATCCGCATTTAATAGGGCAGTGATTATCTTCTCTGCTGAAGTCGAGTTATCATCAATCAATCCCGGCACAGCTTCAATACGTCTGAGTGTGGCGACCCCAACACCTGCTCTCTTGGCAAGCTCTACCTGATCCCAACCTAACAGAATTCTTGCAGCCTTAATCTGCTCAGTGGTGATATTTTTCATATCAAATCGCTTGACCTCCTAGAAAAAAATGATATAAAAAATATCAAGATTAGGAACCTGAAGGATTTATTATGGCAATGACAGTAACACTCGAACGCACCCGTTTTGTTGAGCTCCGTCGCCGTTTGCTTGAGTTGCATCCGGACTTGGATGACCAGACCCTAGCCGACACGC
>CAWUNF010000320.1:0-2739 GCA_963923195.1 uncultured Hyphomicrobiales bacterium
TCCGCGCAATTGTGACAAATCTGCTTGGCCCGTTTTGGCGCGCACTTCCATCAACGTGCCGCCGGCAAAGTCGATGCCGAAATTCAGGCCCCAGGACAAGAACATCAAGACCGAGATGATCGACAGAGCAGCAGAGAAAGGATAGCTCACGCGGCGCAACCGCATGAAGCCGAAGGTCATATTGTCAGGGGCGAGACGAAAAGTTCTCATGTTTCAACGCACCCCTATCAAATCGGCAGTTTCTGCGGACGGCCGAAGCGATACCAGAGCGCAATCATCATGCGCGTCATGGTCACGGCGGTCACAACAGTGGTGAGAATGCCAAGGCCAAGTGACACAGCAAAGCCGCGCACCGGGCCCGAGCCCAAGAAATAGAGAATGACAGCCGCCACAAACATGGTCGACTGCGAGTCAATGATCGTCGCAAAGGCGCGGTTGAAGCCTGCATCAAGCGCTGAGACCACCGAGCGTCCCGCGCGAGATTCTTCGCGAATGCGCTCATAGATGAGCACATTGGAATCCACCGCCATGCCAATGGTGAGAACAATGCCGGCAATGCCCGGCAGAGTCAGCGTTGCTTGCAAAAGCACGAGGCCTGCAAAAATCATGATGATGTGAATAGCAAGCGCCAGATCTGCGAAAATGCCAAACACGCCATAGGTGATGAGCATGTAGCAAAAGACGAGAATGCCCGCGACATAGGCCGCGCGCTTACCAGCTTCAATGGAATCTTGGCCAAGGCCCGGCCCCACCGTGCGCTCTTCAACAATGGAAAGTTTTGCAGGCAGCGCACCAGCGCGCAGAAGAATGGCAAGATTATTGGCTTGCTCAACCGTGAAGCGACCCGAAATCTGACCCGAGCCGCCGGTGATGGCGCTCAAAATCCGCGGCGCGGAGATCACCTTATTGTCGAGCACAATGGCAAAGGGACGCCCGATATTGGCGCTTGTGGCTTCACCAAAGCGCTGACCGCCGCGAATATTGAAACGGAAATTAACGACCGGCTCGCCGGTGCGTTGATCAAAGCTTGGCTGCGCATCGGTGAGGTCTTCGCCTTCCACCATCACGCGCTTTTCGACCGGAAGTTTTCCGGGCTGATCTGTTTGATCCAATTGATCGACATCAGCCGGATTGGCCCCGGCATCTGCCACCATGCGGAATTCGAGCTTTGCCGTCGTGCCCAAAATTTCTTTCAAGCGGTTCGTGTCTTGGAGGCCTGGCACCTGCACCAACACGCGGTCCGCGCCTTGGCGCTGAATATTGGGTTCCGTCGTGCCCAGCGCGTCGACGCGCCGACGCAAGACTTCAATCGTTTGATCAACTGCGCGACGCACACGCTCATTCACGCCCGCATCAGTGACAATGATCTGAACAAGACCATCGCCTTGATCATTGATCTCATAGGGCGGTGCAGAGACGACACCCAAAGCTGAGCCTGATGGATTGGCGAGCGCGCGCAGCTTCGGCAAAGCGCGATTGCGGTCGGCTTGCTCGGGCACGCGGAATTGCACTGTGCGGCCTTGAATGCCAATGCCTCCTGAAAGGCGCGCATTTTCTTCGCGCAAAATGCGGCGCACATCGTCGCGCAGATTATTCACCTGTGAGCGCAACACATCGCCTGAATCCACTTCGAGCAACAAATGCGCCCCGCCCTGCAAGTCGAGGCCCAGAACGATGGCCTGTGTCGGCACCCATTTCGGCAGCGCCTTTTGCATGGCGCTGCGCAGATCGGCCGGCAACAAGCTCGGCACGATCAAAAACATGCTGACCAAAGTCATGGCCAGAATGGATACGACCTTCCAGGTGGGGAAACGAAGCATATCAACCTATGTGTCGAGCGGGCCGCACGCGGCGGCCCGGAAAGGTTAAACGGGAAAAGCCGCTTATTCAGTGACCGGCTGGCCCTTGGTGCGCACATCCGAGATCATGGCGCGCAAAATGCGCACGCGCACATTTGGAGCGATTTCAACTTCGATTTCCGGCTCATCCGTGACCTTGGTCACTTTGCCGACAATGCCGCCGGAGGTGACGATTGTATCGCCACGACGCACATTGGTGATCATGTCCTGATGCGCCTTGGCGCGCTTCTGCTGCGGACGCAGGATCAGGAAATACATGATGACGAGAATGATGGCGAAAGGCGCCATCTGCATCAAAAATTCCGAACCCGAGGGGGCGGCACCAGCGGCCTGGGCATAGGCAGGGGTAATGAAGTTCATGGGGCTAAGGGCTCCGCAGAGGAAAAAAGGGGGGCAGAATCCGCCCCCAACTCGGGGCCGGACTATAGCGGCGCGCCCCATGAAAGCAATGGCTGCAAGGGCTTTCAGCACCCCATTGACGCCCCCGTGATCGGCAGACGGGAGGCTTTCAGAAAAAGCCCTGATCGGCTAAAGCGAGGGGCCTTCCAAAACAGCCCGGCACCCTCATGTCCAAGCCCGATTTGCCCCTCGATCCTGTCCTCCTCGCCCGCATTGCAGAAGCCTTGGAGCGGCTCGCCCCGCCCGCCCTGTCGAGCGCCGATTTTGAAGCAGCCGAGGCCTTCGTTTGGGCTGCCGAGCGCGCCCGCCTCTCACCCGTGCCGAAGGTGAACCGGGTTGATCTGGGATTGCTGCGCGGCATTGACCGGGTCCGCGATCTCTTGGCTGAGAACACGCTCCGCTTTGCCAAGGGCCTGCCCGCCAATAATGCGCTGCTCTGGGGCGCACGCGGCATGGGCAAATCATCCCTCGTCAAAGCGGT
>CAWUNF010000321.1:0-2736 GCA_963923195.1 uncultured Hyphomicrobiales bacterium
AAATGAGGGTGAGATCCCCCGCCTCAAAACCCTGTTCAAGCCCTGCGACAGCGAGCGCCACTTTTTGAGGTGTGACACCCAAAGCCTGCGTCAGCGAAGAGACGGGCTCTGTGCCCTTCAATCCATGTTCGCCCAAAACAGAGGCGAGACGATCACGCGATCCATCTGACCAGCCAGCGATGATGACACGGCGCTTGTCTGCTTGCGCTGCGCGAATATGCGCCACGACAGCTTCAAACACATTGGCATTTTCGTCAGCCCGTTCGGGCGCAAAATTGCGGCCCAAATGCCCACCGGCATCAAAAATGCCTCTATCTTCTGGCAAAGCAAAGGGCGTGATTTTCACGCAAGGCTTTTCATCCAGCGTTTTGCGCCAATCCTCGCCTGAGAGATAAAGCGCTGATGCAGGCAAAGGCTTATAGGGCGAGCGCGCGGGATCTGCATCATGCTGCTCTTTGCGCGCCTCATAATAATCTTTGATCAGCGACAAGCGCTCGCCTGCCGCATCATCGACGAGATGATCGAGAAAGAGCGGCGCATCGCCGATATAATCAAACAGCGTATCTGTGTTGTTGAAGAAAAGCGGCAGCCAATGTTCCATGCCCGCATGGCGGCGGCCTTCGCTAATCGCTTCATACAGAGTATCGCCGCGCGTCTGCGCGCCAAATTGCGCAACATAGGCCTGCCGAAAACGACGCATACTCTCGGTTGTGAGCTGCACTTCGCTCATCGGCACCAAATCAAGTGCCCGCAATTGGCCGGTCGTGCGTTGTGTCTCAGGATCGAATGTGCGGATCGATTCCAGCGTATCGCCAAAGAAATCGAGCCGCACGGGGGCCGGCATTCCTGGCGCTTGCAAATCCAAAATGCCGCCGCGCACCGCATATTCGCCCGTCTCGCGCACGGAAGACGCGCGCAAAAAGCCATTATTCTCGAGCCAGCGGATCAGCTCATCCATATTCACCGCATTGCCGGGGGCGGCCGAAAAACTCTCGGCCGAAATCCATTTCAATGGCGGCACGCGCTGAAGCAAAGCGGCCACTGTGGTGGAGAGAACACGCGGGCGCTCTTCAGATGAATTGGAACGCGCCAAACGCGCCAGCACAGTGACACGCCGCGCCGCAATGGCTGCATTGGGCGAAACGCGGTCATAGGGCTGGCAATCCCATTCAGGAAAATCGAGCAATTCAAGATCGGGCGCCGCAAAAGTGAAAGCTTCTTGAAAGGCACGCGCACGCTGGCTGTCGCGTGCCACATGCACCAGCACGGCGGCGCGCCCATGCGCCTCGGCTGCCATGAGACGGGCGAAATCCGCCGCCACAAAAGCATCAAATCCATCAGGAACGGAGGCAAGCGTCAGCTTGCGCCTTGCAGCGAGTTCGACAAAAGCTTTTTTAAAATCTGTCACTGGCTCAGCCGAAGATCGGGCCGTCATGGGTGTGAAACGCCTTCAGCTTTTTGAAAAGCGGCGTGTTGTAATGATCAGGGGTTGGGGCTTCGCCCGTGATGAACATCAGCACATCGCGATCAGGCAGATCCATGAGGATTTCAAACTGTTCCAATTCTGCATCGGAGAGCTTGGCCAGCTCCGCATCAGCGAATTTGCCATAGAGAATGTCCATCTCGCGCATCCCGCGATGCCAAGCGCGATAAAAGGCGGCGCGGCGGCGGTCATCAAGCCCGGCGCTGGAGATTGAAGATTCGGTCACGTGGCAACTCCTGCAAAGCAATATGTCGCCGGACGGGAAAACCGCCCTGCGTTGGCCTCTATATAGGGCAGGCGCTTGCGCCTGTCAGGGGGTTGGCTAAAGCTAGGGGCAAGATGCGCCCCGATATCCTCAACCCGCTTTTTGCCTCAGTCGCCGCTCTGCCCGGCATTGGGCCCAAAACCGCAAAGCTCTTTGAGCGGGCGCTCGCCACCCCGCATGGCGGTGAGCCGCGCGTCGCAGACCTTTTGTTTCACCTGCCCCATTCCGGCATTGATCGACGCGCGCGCCCCAAAATTGCAGAAGCTGCGCGCGAACAAATTGTCCTGCTGGAAGTCACCGTGGTGGACCATCGCCCACCGGGCAATGCACGCAGCAAAGCACCCTATCGCGTCGTGGTGGAAGATGAGACGGGCGAACTCTCGCTCATTTTCTTCGCCGCCAATCATCAATGGATCGAACGCTCGCTGCCCTTGGGTGCCAAGCGGTGGATTTCAGGCAAGATCGAATTATGGGATGGCCGTTTGCAAATGGTTCATCCCGATAAAATTCTGGATGAAACCGCGCTCGCCAAATTGCCCCCCGTCGAACCCGTCTATGGATTGACCGAAGGTTTGACGCAACGCGCCGTGCAAAAAGCTGCGGAAACGGCGCTATCCAAAGTGCCAGATCTGCCGGAATGGATCGACAGCGCATTATTTGCCCAAAAGCGCTGGCCGTCCTTCAAGGCCGCTTTGGAGCGTGTGCATCGCCCCGACGAGCCACAGATTTTTGATCCCCAAAACCCTGCGCGCCTGCGCCTTGCTTATGATGAATTGCTGGCAAGCCAAGTGGCCCTTGGCCTCGTGCGCGCAAGAATGAAAAAGCTCGGAGGGCGCTCCTCTATCGGCACAGGCCAAATTGCGCAAAAAATTCTGGATGCCCTGCCTTTCTCGCTCACCAATGCGCAAGCCGAGGCCTTGAAAGAGGTGCGCGCGGATATGGCCTCGCATGAGCGCATGTTGCGCCTCGTGCAAGGCGATGTCGGCTC
>CAWUNF010000322.1:0-2729 GCA_963923195.1 uncultured Hyphomicrobiales bacterium
GATCCACCACCACGATCTGCATATTCGTGCAATTTAATATGAGCCATATCGGGTACAAAATTGGTTTCCCATAAATGATTGCCGGGTCGAATCGGGATGAAATCACCTTCGCCGGACCAATAATTTTCTTTGCCGATCCGATCATGAAAGCTGAAGGCATTGTCGAAGATGAAGGCCTCATTGTGAAACGTATTCATCAAGAGCGGCATATTCGTTGTTGAGACGATCAAAGCGCGTGCGCGTCCGCCTGCATTAAAATGGCGATGGGGCATATTGATCGGAATCGAGAACATGGATTTCGGCGACCATTCAAAGCTGCGCTTCGTGCCATCGGGCAGTTCGACCTGCGTGGAGCCATGTCCGTCGAGAACGTAATAAATATCCTCATAGAGGTGGCGAAGCGGCGCGCTGGAGGCGCCGGGTGCCAGCTCAAATAAGAACATATTGCAGAAATCGCCGCGCCCTTTGAGGTGGACGGCTGCGCCCTTGCAGCCCACACGTGCCCAAGGCCCCGTCTCCACTTGGAAGAGGTCAACCGCATAATCCCCCTCGATCACGGGCATGCCTTCGGCATGGACCCAGTCGAGATAGGCATCAATGCCATAGCGTGGGGCGGCGACTTCGTCGCTCATCGGGCTCCTCCCTTGTTTTTTAACGGTCTAAGGGTGACAAGCCCTTCGCCTTATGGCTAAATTATTGAACGAATAAGCGCCGAACAACAAGGGTGCATCGTCAGGGAGGGGCCGGTGAGCCGGACAGCCAATCGGCTTTGGCAGATAAGGCCGATTCTAGCCTATTTATGTGTCGCGGTGTTTTTGACGCCAGCGCGCGCTGGCGCGGATCCCTTGACCTATCTTGGCCCTGATCGGCAGGCCAAACTTGTCGAAGGCGCGCGGGCTGAAGGCGAGGTGGTTTTCTATTCGGCCATGATCGTCAATCAGGCTTTGCGGCCTGTCTCTGAAGCTTTCATGAAGAAATATCCCTTTATCAAAGTGAATTATTGGCGGGCTGAATCAGCCGGCATTTTCACCAAGCTTTCCGCAGAAATGCGCGCCAATAAGGTCATGGCCGATGTGGTGGAGGGGACGGGCGTTGGTGAGGCGGTCATTCAAGCAGGATTTGCGCAAGCCTATGACACGCCACTCGTCAAAGAAATTCCCGAAAGATATCGCGACCCCAACCATATTTGGACGCCAACACGACGCAGCTTTTTCGGCATTGGCTATAATACAAAGGCGACGGCAGCCGTTGATCTGCCAAAATCCTATCAGGATTTGCTGGATCCGCGCTGGAAGGGCCGCATGGCTTGGCATGCCGGCAGCGCCAGCGGGGCTGATCTTTTTGTCACCAATTTGCGCATGAAATGGGGTGAGGAGGCGGCGCGCGATTATGTGCAAAAGCTCGCCCAGCAAGAGGTGATCTCGCTCAGTGGTGCGAGTGCGCGCGGGCTTGTTGATCGTGTGATTGCGGGTGAATTGGGCTTAGCGCTCAATATTTTTGCTCATCACCCGCTGATCAGCGCAGCCAAAGGCGCACCCGTCAGCTCCATTCTATTGGATCCTGTGGCCAGTACAGTTGGCACAATGATTGTGCCCAAAGGCGTGCGCCATCCCCATGCGGCTATGCTTCTCATTGATTTCATCCTCTCGCGCGAGGGGCAGGAAATTTTGGCGGAGGCGGGTTATTTTCCAAGCCGGACAGATGTGCCAACACGCGCTGATCTTGCGCCCATCATGGAAGCTTTGACGCGCGTTTCTGAGCAATTTGTGCCGCCAGAGGCGCTGAATAAATATACAGCCAGTTCCGAGGAGATGATTGCGGCGGTCATGGCCAACATGGCCAAAAAACCATGATCTCGCTTGCCGCCAAGTCTTGCCAGCAAGGCGCTGGCACCGAATAATAGAAAAAAGCGCCGAAAACAGGCGCGAGAGGGAGGTTCAAGTGATTATCCGTGACTTTGCTTCGCATCCCAGCGTGATGCGCAAAGAAGACCCAACGTGGAAATTTGCGCTTGGCGCAAGCCCTGTGACGGAAGGGTCGATTTTGCGCATCGTGGATGAAGGCGGGAACGAAGGTTTCGGCTATGCCTCTGCCACGCCGCATATGGGATCCATTGGAGCGACGCTTGAAGCAGAGCTTGCTCATTTCAAGCCGCATGTTTTGGGCAAAGACGGGGATCATATTGAAGCGATTGGCGCGGCTTTGGATCGGGCGATGCGCGGCGCGCCACAGGCCAAAGCGGCCATTGATTGCGCTTTGCATGAAATGCTAGCGCGTCGCCTCAACGTGCCGCTCTGCCAATTGTTCGGTGGCGAAATGCGCAATCAAATTCCTATTCTGCGCATTTTGGCGATTAAATCTCCCGATGAAATGGCAACCCAAGCCAAAAAACTCGTCGATCAAGGCTATCGCTATTTGAAGATTAAAGTGCATGGCGAGGTTGATCTTGATGTGCAGCGCGTGGCCGCCATCCGCAAGCGGGTTGGGGATGATGTGCATCTCACTATTGATGCCAACCAGGCCTATACGGTGAAAAATGCGATTATCGCGATCAATCGCATGGCGGATTATAATATTGATCTCGTGGAACAGCCTGTGCCGGCGGATGATTTTGAAGGCCTCGCACATGTGACCCGCACGGTGCCAGTCAAAATTGAGGCTGATGAAGCAGCAGGCTCTCTGGCGGAAATTTATCAACTTGTGACGAAGCGTGCCGTTGATGCTGTTTC
>CAWUNF010000323.1:0-2725 GCA_963923195.1 uncultured Hyphomicrobiales bacterium
GCTGGATGTTCCGCGAGAAAATCGATCCTGCGAATAAGATTTTCTACACGACGGGTCGCCTCACATCGGAAATGGTCATCAAGACCGTGCGCATGGGCATTCCGATTCTCGTGTCACGCTCTGGCTTCACCGCATGGGGCGTCGAACTCGCGCGCCAAGTGGGCCTCACTTTAATCGGCCGCGCCAAGGGCAAGCGCTTCATTGCTCTGTCGGGCGAGGAACGCATCATCTTCGATCAGGATTTGAAATTCGTCGAAGAAGAGAGCATGCGCTCGCGCCGCAAAGGTTCGGATGATGATTGATACACTCGGTGTCATTCTCGCAGGCGGTCTCGCACGCCGCATGGGCGGCGGCGATAAAGCCATGCGTAGCATTGCAGGGCGCACCATTCTGCAACGCGTGATTGATCGCGTGGGCCCGCAATGCTCAGGCCTTATTCTCAACGCCAATGGCGATCCGGCGCGTTTTGATGCCTATGGCCTCACCGTGGTGCCAGATGATGTGCCCGATTTTGCAGGGCCGCTCGCTGGCATTCTCGCCGCGCTCGATTGGACCGCGCAGCATCGCCCAGAAACTGAATGGGTGGTGAGTGCCGCTGCTGATTGCCCATTTCTGCCGCGTGATCTTGTGGCGCGCTTCCATGCTTTCCGTCGCGAAGAAGATGCCAAACTCTGCGTCGCGCGTTCAGATGGACAGACGCATCCCGTCATCGGCCTGTGGAGCGTCAGCCTGCGTCACGATTTGCGCAAAGCTCTGATCGAAGAAGATTGCCGCAAGATTGATCGCTGGACCGCGCGCCACGCGCTTGCAACGGTCGATTGGCCGACGCTGCCGCTTGATCCGTTTTTCAATGCCAATACGCCGCATGATTTGACGGAAGCTGAAAAGCTCGCCGCGCTTGATGATTAAGCTGGCGTAAAGCCCGCAGCTTTCAGCGCTGCGCGCGTATCTTCCGATTGCAAAGATTGCAAAAGTTCTTGCACCGCAGGCCTATTCTTGCGCGCGGTGACGAGCGCCAGATCATAATGCTCTTCCGCAAAGGGCAAGAAGGCGAGGCCATAGGCCTCAGCAACAGGCGCAATCGTCATGCCCCAATCAGCGCGGCCCTGCGCAACTGCTGCCGCCACAGCATTATGCGACTTCGGTTGATTCCAATAGCCCTCAGGCTTGGAGCCTGCGAGCAGGCGATCCAGCAAAATGCGCGTGCCCGCACCTTGATTGCGATTGACCATCAGACAATGCGGATCACTCAGCGCTTTGGCGACAGCGCTGCGCGCATCTAGCCCTGCAAAACGCGCATCAACTTTGCGGAAGACAATGCCCTGCATGCGCCGCCAGCCTTCGATCAATTCCAGACCTTCGCTCAGGAACGGCTTGTTATAGCTCTCGCTCTTATCGTCAAAGAGATGGATCGGCGCCACATCACATTCGCCACGTTTTGCGGCGGCCAAACCACCGAGCGAACCCACTGCAATGATGCGTGTCGCAAATCCTGCGCGCGCAACAGGAGCAATCGCCACATCGAGCCCTGTGCAATGCGAGCCAATAATGGTGAGATCTGGAACGCGCAGATGCGGCGTGAACAATGTCACTTCTGCTTGCGTGCCAGCAGCCATGTGATCAGCGAGCGCATCAATGCGCAAGAAACCATCCGCCTGCGCAAAGCTCGTAATCGCGCCGGAGCCTTTGCCCGTTGGATAGGCGAGCAATCCATCCGCGCCTTCCACCAAAGCCACCATGACAAATTCCGCGCGACCCAATTCAGAGGCAATGCGCACCGGCACACGCGCTTCAACTTGCGCATCTTTGCGCGGCGGCAGGCCCGCCATGCGGCGCAAAATCGGCACAATCATATCGTGGAAAGTGAACATGGCCGATGTTGGAAATCCGGGCAGGATCACCACCGGCTTGCCCTCGCACACAGCCAGACACAAAGGCTTGCCCGGCTTGAGTGCCACGCCATGCGCAATGATTTTGCCAAGCCGCGACAAAATACGATGCGTGTAATCGCCCGCGCCCTTTGATGTGCCGCCTGATAAAATCAACATGTCATGCCACGAGAGCGCATCACGCATGGCTTTTTCAAGCACGGCCTCATCATCAGCAACATGGCCCAAGAAGACAGCGTCAGCGCCATTTTCGTGCACGGCGGCCGCGACAATCGACCCATTGGTGTCAAAAATTTGCGCTAGAGCCAGCGCACCGCCCGGCTGCACCAATTCATCGCCTGTTGAGAGAATGGCTACAGAAGGCGTGCGCACCACATCAATCTCGGCCATGCCGCAAGCTGCCAACATGCCAATTTCGCGTGCACCGATCACAACGCCCGCGCGCAGCACCGTCTCACCGCGTGCCATATCAGTGCCAGCCGACGAGATGAATTGACCGGGCGAAACGGCACGACGCACATCAATGCCGCCTCGCACAGGCTGCGTTTGCTCAATCATGATAATCGCATCAGCACCGCGCGGCACGGGACCACCCGTGGCAATGGCTGTTGCTGTCATCGGCTGAACAATGAGCTTGGGCGCCGTGCCGCAAGCAATCACTTCATCATTGAGCGCGAGATGCACGGGGTTTGCTTCTGAGGCTTGCGCGAGATCGGCGGCGCGCACGGCAAAGCCATCGACATTGGAGCGATCAAAAGGCGGCACATCAATCGGTGCGCGTACATCCTGCGCCAAAGCGCGACCGAGTGCCTGCGCGAGCGTCACACGTTCGCTCG
>CAWUNF010000324.1:0-2722 GCA_963923195.1 uncultured Hyphomicrobiales bacterium
GTAATAGCGCAGCATCATCACACCAGCGGCAACAGCCAAAGCGGCGAACCACCAATAAAATGCATCCGGCACGCCGCCGGATGTGGGTTCATCAGGCGTAATGTCAGCCGAGCCCAATTGCTGCAATTCGGGCGGGGCGACAAAAACCTCCGCTTGCTGGTGGATGACCACATACCACCAGATGAGTGCGAATGTGCCGGCCACAATGAGGAAAGGTGTCAGGGCATAAAGCATCTGCTGCAAGAGGTGACGATAGCCGATGGGTTTTCCATCCGCCTCAATCATACGCGCGGGCGCAGGATTGATCAGCGCTTTGCACAGGCCAAGAAAGGAATTTGACCCATAGGCTTTGGCAAATGGTGCTGACCAAGAGGGTAAGGGCACGGCCATTTGCTCAGCGGGCAATTGCGGCGCAATTTTTGGCGAGAGCATCGCCCAGCCAATAATGTATAGCAGATAGAGGAAGGCCAGGAAGAAGCCTGGAAACATGCTGGCGGCATAAAGCTTCACCACCGACTGGCCCGCCACTGCCGCATAGACAATGATCATCACAGAAGGCGGGATGAGAATTCCCAATGTGCCGCCAGCCGTAATCACGCCAGATGCAAGGCGCACATCATAGCCCGCACGCAACATGGGGTTGAAAGCAATCACGCCCATGAGCACGACGACAGCGCCAACCAGCCCGCTCGCTATGCCCCAAAAAGTGCAGACGATGAGTGTTGCAACAGCCAAAGAGGCCGGCACATTGCGAAAGGCAAGCTGAATGGAATGGAACATTTTATCGACGAGCGCGCCGCGCTCCATCACATATCCCATCAGCACAAAGAGCGGGATAGAAATCAGCACATCATTGGTCATCGCCCCATAGGTCCGCTGAACCATGAGATCGAAAATGCGATTTTCAAAAAAGCTTTGCGAGGGATCGTAAAAAGCTTTGAAGCCAAACACCATGCCAAGCCCCATCAGCGTGAAAGCTGTCGGAAAACCCAACATGATGAAAACGACAATCAGGCCCAGCATCAGTAGGCCGAGTGCGGGATCACTCATCACTTATCTCCAAAACCGCGCTGACGAGCCGCTTCATCAATCTGCGCGGCATTGGCAATGGCCATGCGGCGGGCCTCATCATCAATCAATGTGCTGGCGGCGAGCTGCTGCTCAATCACGTCAATCTCGGCCACATCTTTCAAACGCGCTGGCCATTCGCCTGTTTTCAGACACACAATACAGCGCACAATTTCAGCCACCCCTTGCAACATGACCAAAGCCCCTGCGAGCGGAATGATCGTCTTAAAAGGATAGATCGGCGGGCCATCGGCTGTGACGGCTGAATGTTCGAGAATGCGCCAGGAAGCCCCCGCATAAGTCGTGCCGGCATAAACAAGAGCGGCAATGCCGGGGATGAAAAAGACACCATAGAGGATGATGTCAAAAGCCGCTTGCGTGCGCGGCTTCATCGACGAATAGAGAAAATCGCCCCGCACATGACCATTTTGGGCAAGCGTATAGGCTCCGCAGAGCATGAACAAAGTGCCATAGAGCATATTGCTTGCGTCAAAAATCCATGCCGTTGGCATGTTGAGCAGATAGCGCTTCACCACTTCTGCGCAAACCAGAAGCATCAGCAAGACCACGAGCCAAGCTGCACCTTTGCCAAACCATGTGCTGATCGCATCAATGCGATAAAGAAATTTTTGCGTCGACATGTCAGCTTGCTCCCCTCAGCAAGCAGGAGCCGCCTTTTGAGCGGCTCCCCTTTTACCCATCATCTTGGCCGAAGATCAGCCAAACTTTTTCGCTGCGCCATTGGAGCCAAAATAATGGTCATAGGCCATGCGGCGCGGTGTGACCGTATCTTGCTCCCATTGCGCAGCGCGCTTTGCAAAATTCAACTGCGACTGGATGATCTCCTTGAAGAGCGGATTTTCCGCCGCCTTCTTCGTGACAATCTCATCATAGATTTCGAGCTGCTTTTTCAAAATCGCATCTGGTGTTTTGAAGAAGCGAACCTTGTCCTTCTGCTGCATTTCCAAATAGTCCTGCGAATAGCGGTCAACCGCCTTCCACGACATGTCAGAACTTGCAGCCTCAATCGCGCTTTCAATAATGACGCGCAGACGCGGCGATAGAGCGTCAAACTTTGCCTTATTGAAGAGCACTTCGAATTGCTCAGCATTTTGGTGGTAGGACTGCAACATGCAGACTTTCGACACATCGGGGAAGCCGAGCGCGCGGTCGGAAGACGCATTGTTAAATTCAGCCGCATCCAACAGGCCGCGATCCATCGCCGAGACGATTTCACCACCCGGCAGCGCATTCACCGCCGCGCCCATTTGCTGGAACATATCGATAGAAATACCAACCGTGCGGTATTTCAGACCCTTCATATCATCCAGTTTTGCAACCGGATTCTTAAACCAACCCAGAGGCTGGCTTGGCATCGGCCCGTAAACGAAGGAATGAACATTGGCATTGATAGAGGCATAAAGCTTTGCGAGCAGCTCTTTACCGCCACCATATTTATGCCAAGCCAGCAGCATATTGGCATCCATTGCAAAGCCCGGACCCGAGCCCCACAAAGCCAAAGCATTTTGCTTGCCATAGTGATAGACCATCACGCCGTGACCAGCATCCAATGTGCCCGATGACACAGCATCCAAAAGGCCGAAAGCTGGAACAACCGCGCCCGCTGGCAAAACTTCGATACGCAAGTCGCCGC
>CAWUNF010000325.1:0-2714 GCA_963923195.1 uncultured Hyphomicrobiales bacterium
TCTAGAGCGTATGCGCGCCAATGCGATTGAAGCCCCTGAGCAATGCGGCATTCTCAACGTCCCCGATGTTGAAGACGCAATCAAACTGGATAAGATTTTGAACCAATGGCCAGATGATCGTCGGCTGATTTTTTGTGACGAAGATGCGCCTGTCGCAGACCCGATTGCAGCGCTCCGCGATCTGCCGAAAGGCCCATTGGCTGTCATCATTGGGCCCGAAGGGGGCTTTGACCCGCAAGAACGCGAATGGCTGTTGCGGGTCAAAAATGTCACGCGTCTGTCTTTAGGCCCGCGCATTTTGCGCGGGGACACGGCAGGCGTAGCCGCCCTTGCGGTGGTGCAAGCCGTGCTCGGCGATTGGACTTAGAAGCCGATTGCGAGTTTCACGCGGAAATTGGCGCGCTCGAAATTATCAATATCAAACGGACCCGCCACATTGCGCGCCTTGCCCGCAATCTGCGGCAAGAAGACGGCGTTCAGCATGACGCTGTCGCTGGCCTTATAGGCCACAGTCGGGCCGACAAAGAGTGCTTGTCCATCAAGCTTGCCAAAGAAGCCCTTGCTCCACGCCTGATTCCAGCGCGCTTCACCACCCATGAAGAGCTTGTCATCAACCACAGCATAAGTGAGTGCGGAGGAGACAACGCTTTCAGATGAATTGGACCAAGTACCATCTTCCACTTTGCGACCACGGCTGGTGCCGAAATTCGCATTGACCGCCCAAAAGAGTTTTTCACCCACAGCGCGATCCGCTTGCAATTTGAATTCCGCGCCATAGCCAGTGGCGTTCTGACCGAGGACCGTATCAACACGGTTCCAACGCGGCTCGACAGCAAAGGTCACAGCGAAAGGATTGGTCGCGCTGCGCTCAATGAAGCGATGACGCAATTCGACCGACATGCCATCAAAATTATAAGTGGTGCGGCTATCGCTCGGATCTTTGAAGCGGGTATAGGCGCCAAAAAGAGACGCCGCATAAGACCAATTGGGGGCGAAAGTGCGCGAGAATTCGAGCTTTTGCGTCACGACACGCGAGCGCATATCGCGACGGCCGTAAGATCCATCATTTTCGAGCGCCAAGCCTTTGTCACCAACATTGCCAACATCGGTTGCGCTGGTGAAGCCAAAAATGTCACCACCGGGAAATTCCGCTTCTGGCGCAGCAGGGGCTGGCGCTTTGGCGCCCTTCAAATCGGCCGCTTGCGCTGCACCCACGAGAAGCGTGAGCGAGAGAAGAGACGAGACCATTTTCATATCAAAATTCCTTATTTGTTTTCGCAAGACAATAGGCACGCGAGAATCAATAATTGTGATTCTATGCATCAGCGTGGCCTTTGTCATGATTCCGCTGCGGAAAGACGAGAACATCGCGCGCATCAACGGCCAGATGAACGCGCTGTCCAGGACGAAAAGCGCGCGCATCACGCAAGCGCGCATGTAACTCTTGCTCAAGACCCGCCACTTTCACACGCAAGCGATCGACGCGGCCCAAAAAGCGACGCGCCGTAATGGTCGCATCCACACCGCCGCGCTCTGTATCAAAGAGCAAAGCTTGCGGACGAATGCACACAATGCTCGGCCCATCTGGCACATGCGAGGCATCAAATGTGCCCAAAGGCGTGACGACACGGCCAAGCGCTGCATTGGCTTCAATTTCATTAAAGTCGCAAAAGAAGCGCGCCGCAAAAAGTGACTGCGGACGAAAATAGAGATCTTCCGCCGTGCCCGTTTGCACAATCTCGCCTTGGCGCATCAGCGCAATGCGATCTGCAATATGCATGGCTTCTTCCGGATCATGCGTGACCACAACTGCGGAAATACCTTCTTCGCGCAACAAAGCCATTGTCTCTTCGCGGATGCTTTCACGCAGGCGTTGATCGAGATTGGAGAAAGGCTCATCCATCAGGATGACGCTGGGGCGCGGCGCAAGCGCACGCGCGAGCGCCACACGCTGTTGCTCCCCACCTGAGAGCAATTGCGGATAAGTATCGGCATAATGATCGAGCGCCACGCGCTTCAATCCGCGCAAAGCCAGAATGCGCGCTTCCGCCTGTGGCAAATGCCGCAAGCCGAACATGACATTTTCCAAAACGCTCATATGCGGAAAGAGCGCGTAATCTTGAAAGACAAGCCCCACGCCACGCTTTTCAGGCGGCACAAAATGTTTGGGGCTCGCAACTTCCACACCATCGAGCAGAATGCGCCCGCCTGTGGGTGCCTCAACGCCCGCCGCCAAACGCAGCAAAGTCGTCTTGCCGCAACCAGAGGCGCCCAGCAGACACAAGACTTCACCGGGCGCGACCGCCAGCGACACATCGCGCAAGGCCTCCACGCCGCCATAAGTCTGGCGCACATTTTCAATGACGAGAAAGCCCGCGCAACGCGCACGCGGCAGGCCCGCTTCAAACGGCCCTCTAACCATGCACAATGCCCTCGCGCTGAGGCATCATCTGTTCCACCTTTTCTGGCGCGCGGCTGGTGCGCGCGAGCAGGATCATAGGCAGAAGGCCGAAGAGTACAATGGCCAGGGCCGCAATCGCACCATCTTCATAGGTGCCGCGCGCCGCTTCCCCATAAAGATGGGTGGCGAGCGTCTCAAAATTCAACGGGCGCAGAAGCAAAGTTGCTGGCAGCTCTTTCATGCAATCGACAAAGACGAGGAGCGCCGCAGAGGCAAGAGCTGGCGAGATCAAAGGCAAGTGAATGCGCCGCGA
>CAWUNF010000326.1:0-2702 GCA_963923195.1 uncultured Hyphomicrobiales bacterium
TCAAAGTCGCCATTCATCTTGAAGAGGCGACAATCGCTATTGAAGTGAGTGATAATGGCATTGGCTTCCCGGTTGAAAATCGCCAGCGCTTGCTTGAACCCTATATGACGACGCGCTCTGAAGGCACAGGTCTTGGCCTGCCGATTGTTGCCAAAATTCTGGAAGATCATGGCGGCGGCATTGAATTGCTTGATGCAGAATGGGGCCAAGGCGCGCGCGTCAAACTTTATTTTCCAATTCAGAAGGACAGCACTGATGAAACGTCAGGCATGTTCTTATCAGAAAAGGCGTAAAGCATGTTGAGTGATATTCTCATCGTCGACGATGAAGCCGATATTCGCGATGGCGTATCAGGCATTCTCTCCGACGAGGGCCATTCGACCCGCACAGCCCGCAATTCAGATGAGGCTTTAGCGGCCATTGAAGCACGCCGCCCGCATCTCGTTTTTCTTGATATTTGGCTTCAAGGTTCAAGGCTCGATGGTTTGCAAATTTTGCAAGTAATCAAAGAGCAGCATCCCACTTTGCCAGTCGTTATGATTTCGGGTCACGGCAATATTGAAACAGCCGTTTCTGCGATTAAGCTTGGCGCATATGACTTTATCGAAAAGCCATTTAAAGCCGACCGTTTGGTGTTGGTGGCTGACCGTGCACTTGAAGCCTCACGCCTCAAACGCGAATTGACCGATTTGAAAGTGCGGGCAGGGGCGGTCAATCGCATCATTGGGAAGTCAACCGCCATCAATCAATTGCGCGGTGTGATTGAACGTGTGGCACCAGCCAATTCCCGCATTCTCATTGCAGGTGCGCCGGGCGTGGGTAAGGAATTGGTGGCGCGAACGATTCATGAATCATCCAATCGCGCAGCCGGGCCTTTCGTTGTTTTAAATGCAGCGACCATTACGCCAGATAATATGGAAGTCGAATTATTTGGGACCGAAGGGGGTGATGGGCGTTTGCGCAAAGTGGGCGCCTTGGAAGAAGCGCATGGCGGCACGCTTTATCTTGATGAAGTCGCCGATATGCCCAAAGAAACGCAGAATAAGATTTTGCGTGTTCTGGTGGATCAGAATTTTCAACGTGTAGGTGGGGCAACACGCGTTCATGTCGATGTTCGCATTATTTCATCGACCGCACGTGATTTGCAGGGTGCCATTGCCTTAGGGTCGTTCCGCGAAGATTTATTCCATCGCCTGTCGGTTGTGCCGATCCGTGTGCCATCCTTGTCTGAGCGTCGTGAGGATATCACCGAGCTTGTCGATTATTTCATGGATCAATTGTCGCAAACGACAGGCATGCCCAAACGCATTATTGGTGAGGATGCACTGGCTGTTCTGCAATCACATGATTGGCCGGGGAATATTCGCCAGCTCCGCAATAATATTGAACGCCTGATGATTTTGACCGCGGGTGATCCAGAAGCCGTCATTACTTCGGATATGTTACCGTCCGAAATTGGAACGATGGTTCCCACAACCCCGAATGGGTCAGGCGGCGAGAAGCTCATGAGCCTGCCCTTGCGCGAGGCCCGCGAGGTCTTCGAAAGAGAGTATCTTATTGCTCAGATTAGCCGTTTTGGAGGAAACATCTCCCGTACGGCTGAGTTTATCGGGATGGAGCGCTCTGCTCTTCACCGGAAGTTGAAGTCTCTCGCCATAGATTAGGGAGGCACGCCTTAGCCAAAAGCCTTAGTTCGGAAATGAACTTTACCTTGCAGGGCGCGCGCGCCTTCCGCTAGTTTTAAAGCTCCTGAACCCGGCGATAGCCCGGGATGGACTGAAAGAGAAAAAACATGGCTGCAGAACGCACCCAAAATTTGCAGGACACGTTCCTGAACTTTGTACGCAAGAACAAAGTCCCGCTCACCATCTTCCTTGTGAATGGTGTCAAGCTGCAAGGCGTTGTGACTTGGTTCGATAATTTTTGCGTCCTCTTGCGTCGTGATGGGCATTCGCAGCTCGTCTATAAACACGCCATCTCGACCATTATGCCTGGACATCCGATCCAAATGTTCGAGGCGGATGATAGCGTCGAGAAATAATAAACGCAGGGGCTTGCCAGTGAGGTTGCCCCTGTGAGCCCTTTAGAAATTGGCAAACCGATCATTGATCCTGAAAAGGCGCTGGCGCAAGCCACGCGCGCTTTGGTCGTTGGGCCCTATCTGACCGATCGTGCAGCACAGAAGCTCGAGCGGACGTCAACACGTCTGCCCGATGCCCGGCTTGATGAAGCTGCAGGCCTTGCACTGGCCATTGATCTTGATGTGATTGGTCATGAGCTTGCCATGCTCAGTCAAATTCGACCAGCCACTTATCTTGGTAAGGGCAAGGTCGATGAAATTGCAGAGCGCGTGAAGCAAGATGAAATTGGTCTTGTGATGATGGATTGCGCTTTGTCACCCGTACAACAGCGCAATCTTGAAAAAGCCTTTGGTGCGAAAGTCATCGATCGAACAGGTTTGATCTTAGAAATTTTTGGCCGACGTGCACGCACGCGCGAAGGCGCATTGCAAGTAGAACTCGCCCATCTCAATTATCAGAAGTCGCGGCTTGTGCGTTCATGGACACATTTGGAACGCCAGCGCGGTGGCTTTGGCTTTTTGGGTGGCCCTGGCGAAACACAGATCGAAACGGACCGTCGCCTCATTCAAGAGCGGATGAACCGCATTGAGCGTGATCTCGAAGCCGTCAAAAAGACGCGCG
>CAWUNF010000327.1:0-2701 GCA_963923195.1 uncultured Hyphomicrobiales bacterium
CCTTTGGGGGTGGGCACAGGGCTGGCCCGTGGCTGTCTCTTTCTCCCACGGCACCTTTGGCCTGGATGGGCCAGCAATTAGCCCAAGAAGCCCGCGAGCGTCGCTTTTTCCTCTGGCTGCCAGTCTGTTTTCTTGGCGGCGTGCTGGCTTATTTTGCCGCTGCACGCGAGCCTGGATTTGGAGCCCCCATCATTGGCTTTGTTCTGACCGCAGGACTAGCGGTTTGGGCCTATGGACGCGGGGCCATGCCTCTAGCGGGCCTGTTGGCGGGGCTTGTTTTTGTTTTCGCAGGCTTTGGGGCAGGGGCTTGGCGCACCGCCTCTGTCGCCGCCCCCGCTTTGACCGGGATGAAAGTCGCCAAAGTGACAGGTTGGATTGAGGCCGTTGATGAGCGTGCCAATGGCAGCGGACGGCTTCTGCTGCGCGTCATGGAGATTGAGGGAGTTTCTGCTGATCGTCGACCGCAGAAATTACGCGTCACCATTCGCACTCTTGGTGGTTTGCAAGCCGGCGATACAATCCGCGCGACCATGCGTTTGATGCCACCCGCAGAAGCAGCAGAGCCTGGTGGTTATGATTTCGCCCGCGAGGCTTTTTTTCAAAGCATTGGTGGTGTGGGCAGCGTCGCGTCCCGCGTTGAAACTTTGCCTGCCGTTGATCTGTCTCTATCAGACCGTTTCAATGTGATGATTGATCGGGCGCGCAATGATCTCACACGACGCATTGTTGCAACCATTGGCGGTGATGATGGGGCGGTTGCGGCAGCTCTCGTGACAGGCAAACGTGGCTTTATCAGTGAAGAGGCCAATGATGCTTTGCGCGGGGCTGGCATTTATCACGTCGTCTCTATTTCCGGCCTTCATATGGTGCTGGCGGCCGGACTTTTCATGTGGACCTTGCGGGCCTTTCTGTGCCTCTTTCCCACAATTGCCTTGAATGGGCCGGTGAAGAAAATATCTGCCGTTTTCGCCATGTTGGGGGCAACCGCCTATTGCATTTTTGCGGGCTCCGAAGTGGCAACCGAAAGATCATTGATCATGATCTTGGTCATGCTGGGCGCTGTCTTGGTGGATCGTCCTGTTTTGTCCATGCGCAATCTTGCAGTCGCGGCCCTCATTGTCATGGCGCGTGAACCAGAAAGCGTGATGGGGCCAAGCTTCCAAATGTCCTTTGCGGCGGTGGCTGCTATGGTCGCCCTTTTCGAGCGCGGACCGGATGAGGAAGCGCTTGAAAAAGATCATGCGCTCAGCGCGCGCTTGTTACGCGGGCTTGCTGTCATGTTGCTGACCACGCTGGTTGCGGGATTGGCGACAGGGCCATTCGCGTCTTTTCATTTTCATCGCATCAATCCTTATTCCATGATTGGCAATGCGCTAACTTTGCCGCTTGTGGAATTTATCGTCATGCCATCAGCTTTGCTGGGCGTTGTGCTTGGCCCCTTTGGTTTGGATGCACCTGTGTGGACCTTTATGGGCTTTGGCATCACAGGCATGATGGAAGCCTCACGCGTGGTCGCCAATATTGCAGGCTCCACTCTGCATCAGAGCGCATTCGGCATGGGTGCTCTTCTGACCATCACAAGTGGTATTTTATTTTTATGCCTGTGGCGCAGTCAGATTCGTTATTTTGGACTTGTGTTGCTGGCCGCAGGACTTGTGTTTTCCGCGCAGACCAAGCCCGTTGATCTCAATATTGATGCGCGTGGGCGCTCTCTGGCCTTGCGGGGTTTTGATGGAACATTCGCGGTGGCCAATGGCAAAGGCAATGATTTCGCTGTCTCTCAATGGTTGCTGGCTGATGGCGACAAGAGAAAGCCAAAAGACCCGAGCTTGGCCATGAATATCAATTGTGATGTTTCTGGCTGTATTGGCACATGGATGGATGGGCGACGCGTCGCTCTTGTTCTAGAGCCCAATGCTCTTGCAGAGGATTGTGCGCGTGCTGATATTCTGATCACGCGGCTTTATGTGCGGGAGCGCTGCAAGGGGCCTGAATTGGTTTTGGATGGTGCGCATTTTGCAATATATGGCGCGACCAGTCTGCGGCTTGGCGCCGATGGTTTATTCACCATGCAAGTGGCACGCTTGAAAGACACGCGGCGCCCTTGGGATCCGCAACGCGCACCCTTGATCACGCGTTTACGCGCGCAAGCCAGTGGTGAGGATGCTGAGCCCGATGATGATCCGCGCCTATTTGCGCCGGAATAATCAGCACGATGGCCCAACGGCCTCCTCATAATGACGAGCGAGGCCGATTAGTATTTGCGGATCAAGCTCACGAGCTTGCCCTGGATGCGCACGCGGTCTGGCCCAAAAATGCGCGTCTCATAAGCCGGGTTTGCCGCTTCAAGTGCAATAGAGCCGCCCTTTTTGCGCAGGCGCTTCAAAGTTGCTTCTTCATCGTCGATGAGAGCCACAACAATATCGCCCGTATCCGCCGTATCCTGTTTGCGGATGATGACCGTATCTTCATCCAAAATGCCGGCTTCAATCATCGAATCCCCGCGCACTTCGAGCGCGAAATGATCGCCTGTGCCTAAAAACTCAGGCGGCATGGGAATGGAATGCGAGGACTGCTGAATGGCAGAGATCGGCGTGCCCGCCGCAATGCGGCCCATGACTGGGATTTGGTAGGCATCAAAACTCGTCTCAACCGGGATGGGCGCCATTTTCGGCGCGCGATTGAGATCGCCTTCAATCAC
>CAWUNF010000328.1:0-2695 GCA_963923195.1 uncultured Hyphomicrobiales bacterium
GACCGTCTGCCGGCGAGCCAAGCGGCTCAGGCCCGCGTCGTCCCGGTCTATGAGACGGTTGAGGGCTGGCAGGGCACGACGGCTGGCGCCCGGTCTTGGGCAGACCTGCCCGCTCAGGCCATTAAATATGTGCGGCGTATCGAAGAATTAATTGGTTGCCCGGTGGCCTTGCTTTCGACGAGCCCCGAGCGCGATGATACAATTCTTGTCCACAATCCTTTCCAGGATTGAGACAGGCCAGTTTTTGAGTGAGGGTTTGAGCGTGGTCGAAGGGCGCAATGGCTGAATATTATCCGTTGCTTGCAAGAGCTGTTGCGGCTCTGCCCGATTCCACCCCGGAATCGCGTCGGTCGATCTATGAGCGCGCCCGTGCTGCGCTCGTTGCCCAATTGCGCGCAGTCCAGCCCCCGATTGCCGAAGATGACATTGCTCATGAGAGCAAAATGCTGGACGAGGCCATTGCCCAGCTTGAGGCCGAGGCTGAAGCAGCGGCCAAAGTGTCAGCACCCCCCATTGAAGCGCCCGGCGTTCCGCCGCAGGCCTCGCAAGCGCCGCAAGTGACGCTTGAGACCAAGGCGGCAGAGCCGCCATCCCCGCCTGAGCCGCGCAAAATGGCCGAGCCTTTGGTGAAGCGCCCCGAGCTCGGCCCAACACTTGCGCAGCGCCTGACGGCCTCGCGGCCTTTGTCGGGCTCTCCCGGCCTGCCACCCCGGCCAGTGAGTGAGAAGAGCGGTTTGAGTGCCTTGGAGGCCGCGCGTCAGCGCCTTGCCAATCTCGCGCGCTCGGCATCTTCGCGCCCGACCACCAGCCCTGTCATTCTGCCCAAGCCGACGCAGCCTCCATCCATTGATGCGGTGAAACCAGCGGTTGCTTTCAAAGTGCCAACACCGGGTGAGCGTCCAGCGACGCCACCTGCGCCACCTGCGCCGCCTGCACCCCCTGTCACACCTGTGGTCCCGGAACCGGTTGAGGAAACCGTTACACCCCGCGATGCCGAGATCGCAGCGGTCGCAGAGAGCGGGGCTCATGAATCTGTGACGGGAATGGATGCAGAAGCGACATCTTCGCCTGTCTCCAATTCTGACACGGATGAGCCGGGCACGCCGCCACCTTTCTTGCGCAAATTTGGTCCGCGTGCGGAAGCTGCAGCAGCAGAGGCAGAGGCAGAAGAAAAAGACAAGCAAGCAGAGGCTGAAGCTGGCGCGCGCGATGAGAATGAAGAAGAGGCCAGCAAGAGCGGTCCTTCCCATCCAGCAGCGCCTGTTCCTGTGCAAGAAAAGCAGCGCAATTTGCGCCCGCTTTTGATTGGCGTGCCTGTTGCGTTGGTTGTGGCAGCTATTGCAGTCTTTGCGTGGATGAAGCGCGACAATCCAGAAGAGATTGCGAAATTGCGCCCCGCGCCCGGTGTTGAAACCAATGTTGATGCGACGCAGGGCAAGATTGTGGAGCGCATTGGTGGTGGGGCAACACAAGTGCCGCGTCCTAACACGCCGTCTCTTTCACCCGGTCAAGCACAACAACAAGTCGCCCCGCCATCAGGTGCGCAAGCTGTGCCCGTGGCGCAGCGCGCCGCGCTTTTGTTGGATGCGCCCGAAGAGCAAGAACGTGTCAAAACATTCGTCGGCAATGTGGTCTGGCGTTTGGATAATGTGAGCCGCGGTCCCGGTCAGCCTTTGGCTGTGGGCGTGCGGGCAGAAATTGATCTGCCAGATGCAAAATTAAAAGCGGTCATGCTCATCCAGAAAAATACGGATGCGACCTTGCCAGCCTCTCACACGATTGAATTGCGTTTCATGCCAGCAGAGGGCGGGCCCGTGCCGGGCATTGCGCAAATTCAAACGCCGCAATTGCGTCGTGAAGAAGTCGCCACTGGTGATGGTTTGATTGGCGTGCCAGCGCCCATCTTGCGCAATTACTTTTTGATCGGCCTTACACGCGGCTCTGTGGCGGAAACGCGCAATGTCGATTTGATCCGCAATCGCGGCTGGTTTGATGTGCCCATGCTTCTGTCAGATCAGCGCATCGCCAAGATCACCTTTGAAAAGGGATCTGCGGGCGAGCGGATTATCAACGAAGCCTTTGATGCTTGGAAATAAAAAGGGCGGCTTGTAGCCGCCCTTTGTTTTCGGTCTTGCTTGTTTTAAGCGCTGGGGCGCGCTTCAATTTGTTTCACATGTGCAGGCAAAGCCTCGCTTTGTTCGATGACGGTTTTCACCGCCGCCTGCACTTTTTCAAAGGCGCGCACTTCAATCTGGCGCACGCGTTCGCGTGAAATATTGAACTCTTCGGAGAGTTCTTCCAGCGTCACAGGCTCATCTTGCAAGCGGCGTGCTTGGAAAATGCGGCGTTCGCGCTCATTCAGCACTAAGAGCGCTGAGCGCAAAGCGGCCATGCGATTGTCGCTTTCTTCCTGCTCGACCAAAATGCTTTCTTGGCTGGCGCTTTCATCGACCAACCAATCTTGCCATTCGCCGCCACCTTCGCCTTCTGCGCGCAAAGGCGCATTGAGTGAGGCATCCCCCGACATGCGGCGGTTCATATCCACCACATCTTGCTCGGTGACGCCAAGGCGTGTGGCAATGGTGGCCACTTGATCGGGGCGCAGATCACCTTCTTCCAGCGCTGAAATTTGGCTCTTGGCCTTGCGCAGATTGAAGAAGAGTTTTTTCTGGTTCGCGGTCGTGCCCATTTTCAC
>CAWUNF010000329.1:0-2687 GCA_963923195.1 uncultured Hyphomicrobiales bacterium
CCACTTCGCGTGTCACATCGACTGTGCCATCAGCCAGCTCGACTTTGGAAGCGAATGTGCCTTGCGCCCAACCCAAAAGAGCGGCCAGCATTTGACCCGTTTGGTTGCAATCATCATCAATGGCTTGTTTACCCATGATGACGAGGCCAGGCGCTTCTGCACCAACGACACCTTTGAGAATCTTCGCGACCGCGAGCGGCTCAACCACGCCATCTTGTTTGACAAGAATGCCGCGATCCGCGCCCATCGCCAGACCCGTGCGGATGGTTTCTGCTGCTTGGGCAGGGCCAATTGAGACCACGACCACTTCGCTGGCTTTGCCGGCTTCTTTCAGGCGCAAAGCTTCTTCGACGGCGATTTCGTCAAAGGGGTTCATGGACATTTTGACATTGGCGAGTTCGACGCCTGTCCCGTCCGATTTGACGCGGATTTTGACGTTGTAGTCCACCACCCGCTTCACGGGCACAAGAATCTTCATGTCGGGGCTCCCTGAGCCTGAACGGCGAGGCGCGTCAGACCCGTCTGTGAAGAAGGAAAGCGGCGCTCAAGCGAGCTGTTTTGGTAATTCCCGCTACCGTCTGAGTCAATTGATTGCTGCACTGCCACAAAGGCGGAGATTAACGGTTTTTGCCCGGCACCCAGAGCACGTCCCCGCCAGCCTGCCGATTGGCGTAGCGCGATGCTACGAAAAGGAAATCCGACAAGCGGTTGATATATTTGAGGGCCGGCTCGCCGACGACCTCGACCGGTTGGGCGGCCAGTTCGACAATGAGACGCTCGGCGCGGCGGCTAATGGTGCGCGCCAGATGGAGAGCGGCTGCGGCTGGCGACCCGCCGGGCAGGACGAAGGAGCGCAAGGGCTGTAGCTGCGCATTCATTTCGTCGATTTCTTTTTCCAGACGGTCGACTTGGGTTTGGACGATGCGCAGGGGCTCCCATTCCGGCTTTTCGCTGGTTTCTGGGGTGCAAAGATCGGCGCCAAGGTCAAAAAGGTCATTTTGAACGCGGCCCAACATGGCGTCGAGCTGCGGATCGGAAGCCGCTGTCGTAAGTCGCGCCATGCCAAGGGCGGCATTGGTTTCATCCACCGTGCCATAGGCTTCGATGCGCAGGTCGTATTTGGGGCGGCGCTCGCCCGTCCCCAGAGCCGTTGTGCCCTGATCTCCGGTGCGCGTGTAAATACGATTGAGAACGACCAATTTTTTCTCCCCTCAGCTGCGCAACCAAAGCACGCCCATGATGATCAGAATGGCGACGAACTGGAGCCCAACGCGCCAGCGCATCAACTTCTGCGACAGATTGGCGCTGCCGCCCCGCATCATGTTGAAGAGGCCGAGAAACAGCACGACCGCCACGGAAATGGTGGCGGCAAGAACAATGTAATTCGTAGTCGATACGGACATGAGGGCCCTTTGGACGCGATTTCTGTACCGCACCTAGAACGGCGCGCGCCGTCCGGCAAGGCCAAGGACCGCGATTTCTGGGCTCAATAGCGGCGCAGCAGCCGCTCGAGATAGTCCAATTCTTCGCGTGGGCGTGACGGATCGCTGAATCGTTTGCGCAATTCTTCTAAAACCCGTTGCGCGCGTTCGGCGGCGGGAACACCCTGCGGGTCATAACGGCTTTGTGGATTGTAAGAACGGTCACGCGATTCACGCCCCAAAGGATCGGGATTGGGGCTGTTGCGTCCCTCACGCATCGGACCATTGGGATCGCCCGGTCCCGGACCTGCTTGGCCTTGGCCTTCGCCTTGTTGCATTTGCTGCGCCATTGATTGCGCACCTTTGCGTAAACCCTCTAACGCGCGGCCTTGTGCATCAACCGCTTGATCTTGTCCTTGCTGCGAACCTTCGCCTAAGCCTTTTTCGGCCTCTCGCATGGCTTGCTCAGCTTCATCAAAACCTTCTTCGCCCTTTTGACCAAATTGCTTCATACGGCGCTGTAATTCTTCCAAACGCTCGCGCAAAGCCTCTTGTCGGCGCTGCAATTCCTGTTGGTCGCTTTTGCCTTCGCGCTCTTGTCCTTGCTGTTCACCTTGCTGCTGACGATTGCGATAGGTCTGGTCACGCAATTGCTGTTGTTCGCGGGTGAGCTTGTCGAGCTCATTGAGTTGGCGATTCATCTCGCGTGACATTTGGTTTTGCTGATTGCGGCGCTGCGCATTTTGCAGATTTTCCATCATGCGCTGAAGTGAATCGAGCATACGCTGCGCATCAGCCGTCTCGCCATTGCGCATCATTTGTTCCATGCGGTCGAGAAGCGCTTGAAGATCGCGCGGCGTAATGGTCAGAACTTGTTGGTTTGGATCCATCTGGCGATCGGCATTTTGCTGATCACGTAAAGCCTGCTCAGCCAATTCGCGCATGAATTTATCAAGTGCGGCACGCAATTGATCCATGAGCTTTTTCAGCTCTTCGGGCGTTGCGCCGCGCTCCAAAGCTTCGCGCAATTGCTGCTGGGCGGCACGCAAATCACGTTCAGCTTGTGACAGATCGCCATCTTCAAGCCGCAGCGCCATTTCCCACATGAGATCAGCGACAGAGAGAAGATCGGCATCATTGCGCGCTATCTTCAAACGTTGGTTAATGGTGCGCAGGCCGAGATAAATGCTGCTCGGCAAATCAAATTTTTCCGGCAGGAAGAGAAGCGCATCCATCGAGAGAAGGACTCGTTTGCGATCATCAGGT
>CAWUNF010000330.1:0-2687 GCA_963923195.1 uncultured Hyphomicrobiales bacterium
AGATCAAGCAACAAACCATCCAGCGCTTTCTTGAAAGCCGCGAGGCGGCGATCTGTGGCTGAGGCAATCTTCGGGCAACCGCGCTTGGCAGCCGCCCCCGTTGCAAAAATCATCAACGTGTCAGATGTCGATGTGTCGCTATCCACCGTGATGGAATTAAACGAACCCATCACAGACTTTGACAAAAGCGCCTGCAAGGCAGATGCCGCAATCGGTGCATCGGTGAAAATGAAAGAGAGCATGGTCGCCATATCAGGCGCAATCATGCCAGCACCTTTCGCCATACCATTGATCGTCACGCTGACGCCGCCAATGTCGCACGTGGCTGTTGCAACTTTCGGGAAAGTATCCGTCGTCATAATGGCGCGTGCGGCTTCCAAAATGCCATCGGGCTCAGCTTTTTTCACGAGCTTGTCGAGCACGCCTTCAAACTTCGTTGCATCCAGCGGCTCACCAATCACGCCGGTGGAGGCTAAGAAAATTTCATTCGCTGTCGCGCCCGTTGCTTTGGACGCAATTTGCGCGGTGAGTTTGGTCGAGGCGACGCCATTCTTGCCGGTAAAAGCATTGGCATTGCCTGAATTGACAACCAGCGCACGCGCCTTGCCGCCTTTCAATTTCGAGCGGCACCAATCAACGGGAGCGGAAGGGCACTTCGACTTGGTAAAGACACCGGCGACTTGCGTGCCCTTGTCGAGCAAAGCCAGCATCACATCTGTGCGGCCCTTGTAGCGAATACCAGCTTCGGCGGTTGAAAAACGCACGCCTTCAATTGGCGGGCAATGGGCATAGGTTTTCGGCGCAAGCGGAGAAAGCGGAGCGGCTTTAGCCATGAGAAGTCCTGCTCAATATGAAAGACGAGATGGAGGGCACGTTAAGCAAAGCTCTGTGACAAAAAAACCTCGCTGATGAGATCAACGAGGTTTTTTAGGGGATGACGAAACGCCTTACTTTTTTGGCGCGAGGGGCGGCACGGGCGCTGGGCCTGCCTCTGTCTTTTCGATCTTGGCCCCATCGCGCAATTTCATCATGCGATCATCCTGCGCTTTTTGGGCGACATAGGCTTTCACCTGTTCTTTCACCGCCTCAAAGGCCGGGAAAGCTTTGCTGCGCTTATCTTCAAGCTTGATGACATGCCAACCGAACTGGCTCTTCACAGGGTCAGAAATCTGGCCCTTTTCGAGTTTGAAGGTTGCGGTCGAAAATTCCGGCACCATGCGGTCAGCCGTGAACCAGCCAAGGTCGCCGCCTTTTGAACCGGGGTCTTTGGAGACTTCATCAGCCACTTTGGCGAAATCTTCACCCGCCTTGAGGCGACGCAGCACGCCCTTCGCCTCTTCCTCGCTCGCCACAAGAATGTGACGGGCCTTGGCTTCCATTTCAGCCTTTTGCTGGCCAGCAACCTCATCATAGACGCGGCGCAGCTCCGCATCTGTCGAAGCATCGCGGCCGATCTTTTCATAAAGGCCATTCATCAAAGCCTTGTCGCGCTGATAGGCGAGACGGCGGGCAAATTCAGGGCCAGAGGCCAGTTTTTCGGCTTCAGCCTGCTGCGCGGCAATCTTCATATCAATAAGAAATTCAAGGACATAGGTCTCTTGTTCGAGGGGCGGGACCTGCGCCAAAGCCGCTCCCATATCCTCTGAAGCAATTTTCACATCCTCATCGGTGATTTCGGCACCATTCACCTTGGCCAAAACTTTGGCCTCGAGGGCGGGGCTCGCAATCAGCGCGGCGGCAAAGAGAGCGGCGCCAAGCGCGCGAGCGGGGCGAAATGTCATCAAATATCTCCATGAGCGGGCCATCCCCGCCAGTTCGGCGCGTAAATTGGTCGAAAGAGCCCTGTGAAGCAAGGCAAAAGGGGGCCTTCGTTCTGGCCCGCACAAGCCCTTTGCGCAAGGCCTGTTACATTGACAAGGCGGGGGGTCGATCTTATCTCTCGGCCAGTCATTTCCCGCCCTTGCGCCTGATGAAATGCCGATCCTGAAAGGGCCGGAAAATCAGGCGGTTTGGCGAATTTCCGGCCCAGCAGGGCCAGATGCCGGAACACAAGAGGTCCGGCAGCCGCCGGGACGACCGCAATGCCGGTCGCCCGACGCAGAAAGGTCCTTGGATGTTCGGTGCACTTGCGAAGAAGATTTTTGGCTCGGCCAATGAGCGCCGGCTCAAGACCTATGCCCCGAAGGTTCAGGCCATTGCCGCGCTGGAAGCAGAAGTCCAAAAACTCTCTGATGAAGAGTTGCGCGCGCGCACGGACGTCTTCCGCAGCGAACTCGCCAATGGCAAGACGCTCGATGATCTTCTCATTCCCGCTTTCGCCACCGTGCGCGAAGCCGCACGCCGTGTGCTCGGTCAGCGACATTTCGATGTGCAGATGATTGGCGGCATGGTGCTGCATGAAGGCGCCATTGCCGAAATGCGCACTGGTGAAGGCAAGACGCTGGTTGCCACACTCGCCACTTATCTCAATGCGCTCGCTGGCAAAGGTGTTCATGTCGTCACGGTGAACGATTATCTCGCACGTCGTGACGCGGAATGGATGGGGCGCGTTTATAAATTCTTGGGCCTCTCGGTTGGCATTATCGTGCATGGGCTTGATGATGAGCAGCGCCGCGCGGCTTATGCCTGCGATATCACCTACGGCACCAACAACGAATTCGGCTTCGACTATCTGCGCGACAATATGA
>CAWUNF010000331.1:0-2681 GCA_963923195.1 uncultured Hyphomicrobiales bacterium
GGCGACAGAATGGGCAGGAGTGTGGGCAAAAAGCGCTCTGGCTTTTGGCGCATCAAAGCGCCGCGCGCGCCAGCATTTGAGCGATTGAGCACATCGCCCATTTCCTCAATAAAGCCCGCCTCTGGCGCATGGCCCGCGAGCAGCACAAAAACATGCGGACCACGCACCCATTTCAAACCATTGGCGAGCACATCAGAGGCGTGCGCGCTTTCTGAAAATTCGCATCCCGCATGATCAGCGATGGCAGCAAGATCAGCGCCCGCAAGACCAGAAATGGTGAGATCACGCACGAGCCCCTCAATGGCGGCAGGCACAAGGGCCGCCAAAGTTCGCACCAAAGCCTCAGGCTTGGCGGGCGCTTGATTTCCATCTGCGGCAAGAATGAGAACAGACAACATGGCCTGTGGTTAGCACCCCGTCCGCTGCGAGACACGCTCATTTTGCGGGCAAAAGCGCATCGGCACGCTTGACTCTTAAAGTTTTGTTCACTATTTGTTCTATCCACGGGTGAGAAGACGGCTCAAGCCGCCCAATCTTTCTCAGTTGGAGTGATGGTCATGCGTCTTTTTCCCGGCCTTTCGTCGCTGACGCTGGGCGTCAGCTCTTTGCCCGAAGCCACCGCCTTTTATGAAAAGCTTGGCTGGAAACATCTGGCGGATGAGAGCACCTCTGCCACCAGCGTCTTTGTCTTAAACAATCTTCTGCTCATCCTGCGCGCCGACACTTTGATGGAGCGCGACCTGCAGGCCAATGACAATCGCCATCCGCTGGCCGCTTGCGGTCAAAATTACGGCGATGGCCCTTCCGTCTCGGCCGCCCTTGAACGGGCGCGCGAAGCGGGCGCCACGATTTTGCGCGAGGCAGGGCCAGAGACTTTTGCCAAACGGGCGCAAGGCGCGCGCGGCGTCTTCTCCGATCCAGATGGGCATCTTTGGGACATTATCTATGATCCCGCCCATATTCCGGATGCGACAGGCGCAATCCGCTAAAAAGCTGTGGCGCTTTACAGCGCCGCGCTTGCCATGCAGAACAGAGGCATGGCGCATTTTCGCATTGAACGCCGCTATCTGCGGGAGGGCCGCTGGCCAATTGCGGGCATTGATGAAGCAGGCCGCGGCCCGCTGGCAGGCCCGGTCGCGGTCGCGGCCGTTATTCTGGATCCTGAAAAATTGCCGCGCGGTTTGGACGATTCCAAAGCCCTGTCGGAAGAGACACGCGAATATCTCTTTGATGAGATCATGAAAAAGGCGCTCGCCGTTTCGGTGGCGCTGGCCTCAGCGCGTGAGATTGATGCGATCAATATTCGCCAAGCCACGCTCAATGCCATGAGCCGTGCGGCGCGCGCGCTTAGTCTCGCGCCTGTTCATGTGCTGGTGGATGGCAAAGATGTGCCCAAAGATCTGCCCTGCGCGGGCGAGGCCATTGTGAAGGGTGATGCAACGAGTTTTTCGATTGCTGCAGCCTCCATCATTGCCAAAGTCACGCGCGATCGGCTGATGAAGCGACTGGCCGCCCGCTATCCGGCTTATGGATTCGAATCACATGCAGGCTATGGCACCAAAGCCCATTTGGCCGCCATTGAGGCCCACGGCCCCTGCCCCTATCACCGCTTCAGCTTTAAACCTTTTAAGCCTGATCTGCCGCAAAAGGCATCCAAAGCCGCGCCTGAGGCCGATTTATTCGGCCAAATCGACCCTTAGCTTTACGGAATTTAACCAATCCGTCGCGAAGCGGGACAGTTGCGCGCCCCAGTCAGAAACCTCGTCTTTACCGGAGCCGACACAGGATCAGCACGTTCCAGTGTTGCGTAGCCCGGTGATTTGTAAATGAGTATCGCACGCGCCGGGGTGACCCGCACCAAACCCCAGATTCAGGTCTCGCGTACTGGGGTTTCGGAGCGGGGGTCAAAGACCCAATCCAAATCATCTGCAAAATCTTCTGCCAAAGCATCTCTTGCAAAGATCATTGCGAAAGTGGCCGCACCCGCGCCCCACTTGCCGCTTGATCAAATTTTGCTGGGCGATTGCATCGAGCAGATCAATTCGCTGCCTGCCAATTCGATTGATCTGATTTTCGCTGACCCGCCCTATAATCTGCAGCTTGAAGGCGCGCTGTCGCGCCCTGATCAAACGGTCGTCGATGCTGTCGATGATGATTGGGATAAATTCTCGAGCTTTGCAGACTACGACAAGTTTACGCGCGACTGGCTGACCGCTGTTCGCCGCGTCATGAAGCCAGATGCGACGATCTTCGTCATTGGCTCGTACCATAATATTTTCCGCGTCGGCACGATTTTGCAGGATCTGGGCTTCTGGATCTTGAACGACATTGTCTGGCGGAAAAATAATCCCATGCCGAATTTCCGCGGCCGCCGCTTCACCAATGCCCATGAGACGATGATCTGGGCCTCGAAAAGCGCGGAAGCAAAAAATTACACGTTCAATTATGAAGCGTTGAAAGCAGGCAATGAAGATTGCCAAGTGCGCTCTGATTGGCTCTTGCCGATTTGCACGGGCGGCGAACGCCTGAAGGATGACAATGGTCGCAAGACGCACCCCACCCAAAAGCCCGAAAGCCTTTTGACGCGCATCATTCTCTCCGCTTCCAATAAGGGCGATGTGGTGCTGGACCCATTCTTTGGTTCGGGCACGACAGGTGCCGTTGCCAAGCGTTTGGGTCGC
>CAWUNF010000332.1:0-2678 GCA_963923195.1 uncultured Hyphomicrobiales bacterium
TCATTCTGCTTCTGCACCAATTCTTCATAGCGCTGAATACGCGCCTTGCTCTTCGCTTGGCGAGCTTTCGGCGAGGAGGCAATCCACTCGCTTTCGGCTTCCAACGCGCGCTGACGGGCTTCTTCTTCGCGGCCTTCTTGCTCAAGGCGCTTCTGCTTCTGCTTCAGCCAGGACGAATAATTACCTTCATAGGGAATGCCGCGGCCGCGATCCAATTCCAAAATCCAGCCCGTCACATTGTCCAAGAAATAGCGGTCGTGGGTGACGATCAGGATTGCGCCCGGATAATTGCGCAAATGGCCTTCGAGCCAATTGACCGTTTCTGCATCGAGATGGTTGGTGGGTTCGTCGAGCAGCAGAAGCTCAGGCTGTTCGAGCAAGAGCTTGCACATAGCCACGCGACGGCGCTCACCACCTGAGAGCTTGCCCACTTCCCAATCATCCGGCGGGCAACCCAGCGCATCCATTGCCTGATCCACCTGCGCATCGAGATCCCAGAGGTTTTGCGCCTCGATCTCGTCTTGCAGCTTGGTCATTTCATCCGCTGTCTCGTCCGAATAATTCATGGCGAGTTCGTTGTAGCGGTCGAGAATATCTTTCTTGGCTTTCACGCCGAGCATGACATTGCCGCGCACATCGAGGCTTTCATCAAGCTTCGGCTCCTGCGGCAGATAGCCAACGCGCGCACCTTCCGCGACCCAGCCATCGCCGGTGAATTCCTTGTCGATGCCAGCCATAATGCGCAGCAAAGTCGATTTACCGGCGCCGTTGACGCCGAGCACACCGATCTTCGCATCGGGGTAGAAAGAGAGATGGACGTTATCGAGAACCTTCTTGCCACCCGGATAGGTCTTGGTGAGGCCCTGCATGTGATAGACGAATTGGCGCGCCATGATCGGTTCACGTTCCAGAATTGGAGAAAATCTGGCCCGCTTTTATCGGCTCTGCGCGGGCAAATCCAGTTGTCTCAAAATTTACGCCACAGGGCGACAAGATTGCCGCGCTCAAAGCGTGTGGTGACCCCGCCCCGGCTGACAAAAGAGCCCATTTGCAAAGACCAGCCATCGCCAAGATTGGACACGGTCGAGCCCTGAATTTTCAACTGTCGCGGGATGCGACTTTCCCCCGAAGCGCCCGGATAGGCCGAGAAAAAGCCCTGCATGAGCACCATACGCCCGGGCCATTGCTGCCAGCCGCCCGTCACCTCAACACGCATCTCATCGCGCCAAAGCTCTGAGCGTTTGGCCCAAACAACAGCCGTATCCAGAAAAGCCGCACGCCCGCGATAGAGAAGATCGGAGCGGCCATAGGCCAAGCGCAATTCCGTTTTGGGACGATTTTCGTCCAGAAAAAATGGATCGCTGCGCGCCGACACGCGGGTGAGCGCCTGAAAAGAAACAATCTGCGGGCCCGAGCGATAAATTCGCCAGCGCGCGCCTAAATCAAGCGCCCCAATATTGACGCCCGTATGATCTGGCGGGCCAGCCGCGCGCACCGAGCGCAAACTGGGCGCAAAAAGCAAAGTCGTATCCCTGTCAAAGCCATATTCGAGCAGGCTCTCGCCCTCGCTCTTGCCATAACGCTTGGCAGAGACGCGCTGGCCCTTTTCGTCAAATTTCGAATTGGAGACGGACAGGCGATAGGTGGAAATGAGATGCCAATGGCCGGGCTCCAGCAGCCAAGCGCCCGCTCGCGCCTCATCCATCATCGACAAGCCCAAAAAGGTGCCGATCAGAACAAAACGCGAAACTTTGGACGCGACAATCATTTACAAAAACAAAATGAACATAACAGAAACAGAAAACTATCAAGCTTGAGCTGGCGGCCTTTGGCAAGAGCGGAAATGGCGCCCCTGCGCTGAATTGACCGCGGCGCTTGCGTTGCAAAGCCGCACACCTTGCGCCATCTTGGCGGCCAAATCAGGGGCTCCTTTCCTTCCTCGCGAGCCCGGAAAGCTTTTGTCCCATGACCTATCTTGATTTTGACGCTCTCGCCCGCACGCCGCTGCAACGCGACCCTTACGATTGGATGATCGTCGAGAATTTCATCAAGCCAGATCGCTTCAAGGATGTGTCGAAAGACTATCCGAAAGTGCCCGGCCCCGGATCGCATCCGCCAGCAGAGCTTTCGATCGACGGCCATTTCGCCGCATTGATGGATGAGCTGCTCAGCGATGATTTTAAGAAAATGGTCGAAGAGAAATTCGACATCGACCTCACAGGCCGCCCGACCATGTATACGGTGCGTGGTTTTGTGCGTCAGCGCGATGGGGAAATCCATACGGATTCCAAAACAAAGCTGATTACGGTTCTTCTTTATATGAATGAAGGCTGGGAAGCTGATGGGGGCCGCTTGCGTATTTTGCGCTCCGGCACAGATCTAAATGATTATGTCGCGGAAGTGCCGCCCTATGGTGGCACGCTGCTCATGTTCCGTCGCTCAGATCATTCATGGCATGGCCATCATCCATCTGAAGGCCCGCGCCGCGCCATTCAATTGAATTGGGTGACGAGCCAAGACGTGGTGGAGCGCGAACAAACTCGCCATAGTTTTTCGACAAAATTGAAGAAAGTCACCGGCGCTTTGTTTGGTCGCTAAGCTGACCCCTCAACGCCGCAAAAAGAAAAACAACGGAGGATGAGATGAGTGATAATCTTTTGCGCATGCAGGTGGCGGCC
>CAWUNF010000333.1:0-2675 GCA_963923195.1 uncultured Hyphomicrobiales bacterium
TGGATGATCCATTCCAAAGATGGCTCGCCGATGAAAGCGGGTGCGCATCCAGCCCTCGCGCAAGGCAAAGTGCGCTATGTCGGCGATCATGTCGCGGTGGTGATTGCCGAAACGCAGGCGCAAGCGCGTGACGCGATTGAAAAAATCGAAGTTGATTATAAAGTTCTGCCGCCCGTCGTCTCAATGCATGATGCGGTGAAGTCTGGTGCGCCCGTCATTCACGATGTGGCCCCCGATAATACGGTTTATAATTGGCATCTAGGTGATGAGGCCGCGACGCAAGCCGCTTTTGCCAAAGCGGCCCATGTGACGAAACTTGATCTCGTCAACAATCGCTTGGTGCCAAACCCGATGGAGCCGCGTGCGGCGGTCGGTGATTATGACAGCGGAACGGGCTCGTTCACGCTCTACACCACAAGCCAAAATCCCCATGTCGCGCGTCTTGTGCTCTCCGCTTTCATCGGCATTGCGCCCGAACATAAGCTGCGCGTGATTGCGCCTGATGTCGGCGGTGGTTTCGGCTCGAAGATTTTCATCTATGCGGAAGAGACGGTCTGCGTCTGGGCTGCAAAGAAAGTCGGCCGCCCGGTGAAATGGGTGGCGGATCGCACAGAAGCCTTTTTGTCAGATGCGCATGGGCGTGATCATGTCACCCATGCCGAAATGGCATTGGATGCGTCGGGCAAGATTTTGGGCCTGCGTGTGAAGACGCAAGCCAATCTCGGCGCTTATCTCTCGACTTTCTCAAGCTGCGTGCCGACCTATCTCTATGCGCCGCTTCTCTCTGGCCAATATGATATTCCGGCGATCTATGTCGAAGTCGATGGTCTCTACACCAACACTGCACCTGTGGACGCCTATCGCGGTGCAGGGCGCCCAGAAGCGACCTTCGTCATTGAGCGCATGGTGGAAGTTGCCGCGCGTGAGATGAAGCAGGATCCAGCAGAATTCCGCCGCAAGAATTTCGTCCGCCAATTCCCGCATCAGACGCCTGTCATCATGTGCTATGACGCGGGCGATTATGATGCCGCGCTCAACAAAGCGCTGGAGATGGCGGACTATAAGAACATCGGTGTGCGCAAAGCGGAATCCGCCAAAAAGGGCCTGCTGCGCGGCATTGGTTTCTCCGCTTATATTGAAGCTTGCGGCATTGCGCCCTCAGCCGCTGTGGGGTCGCTCGGTGCGGGCGTGGGTCTGTGGGAATCGGCTGAAGTGCGCGTGAACCCGATTGGCACGGTTGAAATTCTGACCGGCTCGCATTCGCACGGGCAGGGACACGAGACAACATTCGCGCAGCTCGTGTCGGAGCGTCTCGGCATTCCGATTGATAATGTCGCGATCATTCACGGCGACACGGATAAAGTGCAGATGGGCATGGGCACTTATGGCTCGCGCTCGGGTGCTGTCGGCATGTCGGCCATTTCCAAAGCGCTTGATAAGATCGAAGCGAAAGCGAAAAAAGTGGCGGGCTTTGTGCTGGAAGCCTCGCCTGACGACATTGAATTCAAGAATGGCAAATTCTCTGTGCGCGGCACCGACAAGGAGATCGATTTCGGATCGGTCGCTTTGCAGGCTTACATTGCGCATAAGTTCAACGGGCAGGAATTGGAACCGGGCTTGAAAGAAAGCGCTTTCTGGGACCCGACCAATTTCACCTTCCCGGCAGGCGTGCATATTTGCGAGTTGGAGATTGATCCTTCAACCGGCGTGACGCGCATCGACCGTTGGACCGCTGTCGATGACTTTGGCAATGTCATCAATCCGATGATTGTCGAAGGCCAGGTCCATGGCGGCATTGCGCAGGGCGTGGGCCAAGCTTTGCTCGAAGGCGCGGTCTATGATGCGTCGGGCCAGCTCGTGACGGCGAGCTATATGGATTATTCCATGCCGCGCGCGGGTGATCTGCCCTCCTATCAGGTGGGCATGACGCAGACGGCCTGCCCGTCGAACCCGCTCGGTATTAAGGGCTGCGGCGAAGCCGGGGCCATTGCAGCGCCGCCCGCCGTCATCAATGCCATTACGGATGCCATTGGGCATGAGGGGATTGCCATGCCGGCGACCCCGCTTGCCGTCTGGCGGGCTGTTCAGAAGGCCGCGCCGCGGGCAGCTGCGGAATGATGGGTCTGGCGGGGCGCGCGCCGTCCCGCTAAAAGGGGTTCAAAGATCGCGTGGTTCAAGGCCGCGCCGAGGGAGCAAGAAAATGTATCCGTTCAACTATCATCGCCCGGGCTCGCTGGCAGATGCAGTGAAACTGGCAGGCGGCGACGAAGCCAAGATCATGGCTGGCGGCATGACGCTTTTGCCGACGATGAAGCAGCGCTTGGCAGCGCCGTCCGACATTGTTGATCTGAACGGATTGGGCCTCACCGGTATCAAGGTCGAAGGCGGCAAGGTGTCGATTGGCGCCATGACGCGCCATGCAGATGTGGCGGGCTCCGCTGACCTCAAGAAGGCGATCCCCGCGCTCGCAGAACTCGCTGGCATGATCGGTGATCCGATGGTGCGCCATCGCGGCACGATTGGCGGCTCGGTTGCGAACGACGATCCGGCTGCAGATTATCCGTCGGCTTGCTTGGCGCTGGGCGCAACCATTGTGACGAATACGCGCGAAATCGCGGCGGATGATTTCTTCGTTGGTCTGTTTGAGACGGCTCTTCAGCCGGGCGAGATCATCA
>CAWUNF010000334.1:0-2664 GCA_963923195.1 uncultured Hyphomicrobiales bacterium
ATCGGCAGACCGTGGCAATCCCAGCCCGGCACATAATTGGAATCAAAGCCGAGCATCTGCTGGCTGCGCGTCACCATATCTTTCAGAATTTTATTGAGCGCGTGACCAATGTGAATATTGCCATTCGCATAGGGAGGCCCGTCATGCAGCACGAAGCGCGGACGCCCAGCGGATGTCTCGCGGATACGCTTATAGAGATCGCGCTCGCGCCAGCGGGCGAGAATTTCCGGCTCCTTCTGTGGCAGGCCCGCCCGCATCGGAAATTCCGTGCGCGGCAAGAAAAGGGTCTGCGAATAGTCAGGGGCGGAAGCGTCGGTCATATCGGATCAAAAGCTCTAGCGGTGCGTGCGAAAAAGAAGCGTCCGGCAATAGCCCATTTGGGCGGCTAAGGCCACCGCCTCAGCCCTTTTCGTCATTGCAAGGAGACCCAAAGGGCCGACGCGGCAATCCAGTGTGCCCATCACAAGAGGCTGATGCACTGGATTGCTTCGCTCCGCTCGCAATGACGAGCGGTGGGGCGGATGGTTTAAGCCAAAATCGCCCTCGCCTCAGCGACATCCTTCTCAATCTGCGCCACCAGCGCCGGAAGCCCGTCGAATTTCTCCTCCCCGCGCAGCCATTGCACGAAGCGCACTTCCAGCTCTTTTCCGTATAAATCTCCTTTAAAATCAAGGAGATGAATTTCTAGCCAGGGCGGGCCATTGTCGACGGTCGGGCGCCTGCCCCAGCTCGCCACGCCCTTTTGCATCGCCCCATCGACGCCCACCCGCACGGCATAAATGCCATAGCGCAGGCGGCAAGCGGGATCGAGGATGAGATTGGCGGTGGGAAAACCAAGTTCCCGGCCAAGCTTTTGGCCATGAACCACCTCGCCCATGACAAAATAATCATGTCCCAAAAGCGCGCGGGCTTTGGCGACATCCCCCTCTTCCAATGCGCGGCGCGTATCGGCGGAATGGATCGCCTCGGGACTGCCGCCAGCATCGGCCAGCACTTTCTCGACCACTTTCACGGCAAAGCCAGAGCGGGCGCCCGCCTCTTTTAAAAAGCTGGGTGAGCCCTCGCGGCCTTTGCCGAAGTGGAAATCATAGCCCACCACGGCAGCAGAAATCTTCAGCCGCTCGACGAGCACTTGACGCACGAATTCATCAGCACTCAAACCTGCGAGCCCCGCATCAAAACTCAAGACAAACATGGTCTCGAGGCCCAGACGCGCCAAGAGGACCGCTTTTTCGCGCTCGGGTGTCAGCCGATAAATCACCGGCTTCCCGGCGAAGAAATCCGCCGGATGCGGCTCGAAGGTCAGAACAGCGCAAGGCTTATTGAGGCGCATGGCCAGAGCTTCCGCAGCGCGGATAACAACCGAATGGCCGCGATGCACGCCATCGAAATTGCCAATGGCCACCACAGCCCCTTCCAGCGCTTTCGGCAGGCTTTGCGGATCTTTGATGACGGCAATGCCGGAAACGGAGGGGATAGACGACAGAGGTGTGGACATGGCGCGCAAACTGCCGCGCGCGCCCCGCCCCGTCAAGACTTGCTGCGCTTGCTCTTGGCAGCCGTCTTCGAAACAGTCTTTTTCGCATTCCGCTGTTTTACTGCGGGCTTTTGAGCAGACTTCTTGTGCGGCTTTTTGGCGGCCGCGCGTTTTGCAGGGGATTTTGACTTTTTAGCTGCGGCCTTTTTCTCAGGCGCCTGCACTGCGGGAGTAGCTTGCGGCGCACGGCGCACGGGATGGCGCGCAGGCACCATCACCAAAGCCTCGCCATCAAGCACCACTTTGCCATCGACAATACATTCGCACGACAGTTTGCAGCGATAGCCCTGCTCGATGAGTTCACTCACCTGCACAATCACCGTCACCACATCGCCAATGCGCACAGGCGCGCGGAAATTCAATGTCTGCGAGAGATAAACGGCACCGGGCCCCGGCAGATACATGCCCAGCACCGCTGAAATCAGGCTCGCCGTATAAAGCCCATGCGCAATGCGCCCACCAAAACGCGTCTTGCGCGCGAAATGATCGGAGAGATGAATGGGATTATGATCGCCCGACAAAGTCGCAAAGCGCACGACATCGCTCGATGTCACCGTATGCATGCTGCGCTCATGCATGCCGACCGACAGATCTTCAAAGAAATGGATTTTGATCGGTGCTGTGAACATATGAAAGATCCACGACTAAAGGACCGTCATTGCGAGCGCAGCGAAGCAATCCAGAAAAGCCTCACGTGCGGCCTCTGGATTGCCACGTCGGCCCTTGCGGGCCTCCTCGCAATGACGGCGAGAGGTCGAGCTTCGCGGTTGCTACAGGAACCCGCAATTCAACTTACGGACGCACTTACCAAACCAGCTCAGGGATTGCGGCGAGCGGATGGCGTGGATTTTCCGCCAAAAATTGCTCATAGGCAGCGACATCCAGCGTGCCATTGGCATGGAGCTCTTCACGATGAATGCCCTTGGTGACAAATAAAGCATCCACGCCGAAATCAACTGCACCCGCCACATCTGTGCGCATGGCATCTCCAATCGCAAGAATACGATGGCGCGGGACTTTCGCCCCCCGGATTTTTTCAGCAAAGGCCAATGCCCGCTCATAGATTGGCGCAAAGGGCTTGCCTGCTTGCAGCACACGCCCGCCACGCTCTTCATAGGCCTGCGCAA
>CAWUNF010000335.1:0-2663 GCA_963923195.1 uncultured Hyphomicrobiales bacterium
GACCCCGTGCTCTATCGCTCAGGCGATGCCGTGGTGATGGAGGAAAATGGCCAGATTTCTTTCCGTGGTCGTATTGATGATCAGGTGAAAATCCGGGGCTTCCGTGTCGAGCTTGGTGAGATTGAAGCCAAGCTCACCGATATTCCAGGCATTGTGCAAGCGGCCGTTGTTTTGCGCCGCGAACATGAGGTGGATGAGCTTGTCGCTTTTCTTGTGGCGGATAAGGCTGCACAAGTGACGATTGATCCGCGCAATTTGCGCACCATTTTGCGTGAGCGTCTGCCCGCTTATATGGTGCCTGCGCGTTTCGAAGAATTAGATGAATTGCCGCGCCTGTCGTCTGGCAAAATCAACCGCAATCATCTGAAGCGCCTTGAATTGCAAAGTGTCGCCAGCACTGAGGAGCAAGAAGAGCCGCGCAGCGAAACTGAAGCCAAATTATTGCTGGCCGCCAAAGCCGTGCTGCCGCCACAGGCGATTCCCTTTGATGCGGATTTCTTCACTGATCTGGGCGGCCATTCTTTATTGGCGGCGCGTTTTGTTTCCTTGGTGCGACAAAATGCAGGCCTTGAAGGGATCACGCTGCAAGATGTCTATGACACGCGCAATTTGCGTGCTTTGGGCGACATGCTTGATACGAAATTTGCGCATGTGGCAGCGACGCGCGATTTGTCTTTCGAGCCACCGCCTTTGAGGCGTCGCTTTTTGTGTGGGCTGGCGCAGGCCATTGTGCTTCCCTTCATCATTGCTTTGATGACCGCGCAATGGCTTGGCGTCTTTGTCTCTTACATGCTGCTGACCAGCCCTGATGCGAGTATTTTTTCAGAAATCATCTCGCTCTTTGGCGTTTATGTGTGCATCACCATTTTCACCATTGCGCTGGCCATTGCCGGCAAATGGTTGATCTTGGGCCGCACCAAGCCGGGGCGCTATCCGCTCTGGGGTGTTTATTATTTCCGTTGGTGGTTGGCGCAGCGCCTCATCGGCTTAACGCATCTCAAATGGTTTCAAGCCTCGCCTCTGATGCGTATTTATTTGCGCGCCATTGGTGCTCATGTGGGCGAAGATGCAATCATTTCTGATTTTGACTCCGGCGCCATTGATCTCATCACCTTTGGTGAAGGGTGCTGTGTGGGGGGCAAGACGGAAATCACCAATGCGCGTGTGGTCGGCAATGAACTCATCATTGAAAGCGTCTTTATTGGCAAAGATGCTTATGTTGGCTCCTCATGTGTGATTGAAGGTGGTGTGCGGCTTGGTCATGGCGCTGAGATCAAAGATCTCACGGCTGTGCCAGCGGGCACACAGATCCCCGATTTTGAAGTTTGGGATGGCAGCCCTGCGCGCAAAGTGGGTGTGAATGATCCATCGGTGATGGATGAATTTCCGCAGACGACGACGTGGCGTCGTGGATTGCAGGCCTTTTGCTATACGGTGGCTATGTTGGCGATCCCGCCGATTGGCATGTTGCCGATTTTTCCGGCTTTCTGGGTGTTCAACACGCTTGATGAATTTGTCGGCATCGCCTCGTTTGATCGCGTCATCTATATGGCCTCTATCCCCATTCTGGCTTGGCCAACGGCCTTTGCGATGGTTTTGGTGACAGTGGCTTTCATTGCTTGCGTGCGTTGGATGATTTTGCCGCGCGTGCAAGAGGGCCGCTATTCGGTCCATAGCTGGTTTTATTTCCGCATGTGGGTCGTGGCACTTGCGACAGAAATCACGCTGGAAACACTCACCTCGCTTTTCGCCACGATTTATATGCGCGCTTGGTATCGTTTGATGGGCGCCAAAATTGGCAAGGGTGCGGAAATCTCGACCAATCTCGCCGGCCGTTTTGATCTTGTTGAGATTGGCGAAAAGAATTTCATCGCCGATGAAGTCATGCTGGGTGATGAGGATATTCGCCGCGGCTGGATGGTTTTGAAAAAGGTCAAAACAGGCGCCAATGTTTTTGTTGGCAATGATGCAGTGGTCCCGCCGGGCTCTGTCATTCCCAAAGGCGCCTTGATTGGCATTAAATCCAAGCCCCCTGAAAATCATGCCATTGCGCCCAATGACACATGGTTTGGCTCGCCGCCGATGAAATTGCCTGTGCGCCAGAAATTCGATGCTTTGTCGGAAAACTGGACCTATGAGCCGCCCTATTGGAAGAAAGTGGCGCGTGCATTGTTTGAGGCTGTGCATGTGTCGCTTTCAACCATGCTCTTCATTACATTCGGCACATGGGCGGTTGAATATTTTGGCGCTGATTTGCTGGCGGGCGAATGGGATTCGCTGGCCGTCAATTTCGTCCTTGCCTCGACTTTCATTTCGATTGCGGTGACTTTGGTTGTGGTGGCTTTCAAATGGCTCACAATGGGGCGTTATCAGCCGGTCGTTATGCCCATGTGGTCATGGTGGGCCATGCGCACGGAAGCGGTCGCCGTTCTCTATTGGGGTCTGGCTGGCAAAGTGCTGATTGAGCATTTGCGCGGCACACCTTTCTTGCCGATGGTCTTGCGCCTCTTTGGCACCAAGATGGGCAAGGGCGTTTATATGAATATGACCGACATTACGGAATTTGATTGCGTGACAGTTGGTGATTTCGTTGCGCTGAATGGGAGCTCTGCTTTGCAAACGCATCTTTATGAAGATCGCGTGATGAAAGTCGGCCGCATTCA
>CAWUNF010000336.1:0-2656 GCA_963923195.1 uncultured Hyphomicrobiales bacterium
CATGCTGGAAAAGAACGGCCTGACCAAGGCTGACTATTCCATGGTGCCGGTGGGTGCCACGCCCCAGCGCTGGGAAAGCGTGAAGGCGGGCGAGCATGTCGGCACGCTGACGATCGAGCCCTTCACATCCATTGCGAAGAACCAAGGCTTCAAGGTGCTCGACACGTCGAGCCATCTCTTTGCTGATTATCAGGGCGGTTCATTCGCTGCGAGCCGCGCTTGGGCACAGAAGAATCCTGAAAGCTTGAAGGGCTTCATCAAGGGCTATCTCGATGGCCTCGCCTGGACGCTTGATGCGGCCAACCGTGAAGAAGCCACGAAAATCCTTCTGGAGCGCATGCCGGAGATCAAGCCGCCGGTTGCAGGCGCCGTGATGAACTCGCTGCTCTCGCCAAAATCTGGTCTGACGCCAAAGGCTGCCATGCTGATGAAGGGCGTTGATACGGTTCTGGCGCTGCGCTCGAAATATGGCACAGGCAGTCAGCTCACCGAGCCGAACAAATACATCGATCTGACTTGGTATAATCAGGTCGTCTAAAACAAAAAGGCCGGAGCAAAGCTCCGGCCTTTCTGCTGATAAACAGACAGGAAAGCTTAGACAGCTTCCTTGAGTTCCTTGAGGGCGCGGAATGCGACCTTCTTCGAAGCCTTGATCTTGATGGCTTCGCCCGTTGCCGGGTTGCGGCCCATGCGGGCAGCGCGCTTGCGAACCTGAAGGATGCCGAGGCCGCCGATGCGGATGCGGTTGCCCTTCTTGAGGTTCTTGGTGATGATTTCGACCATGTCGTTGATCATCGTTTCAGCGGTGCGCTTCGGCACATCGTGCGTTTCCGACAGTTCAGCAGCAATCTGCTTCACAGTGATCGTGGCGGCCTTTGCGCCGGCAGCAGCGGCCTTCTTCGGCGCAGCCTTTTTGGCTGCAGCTTTCTTCGGTGCGGCTTTCTTGGCAGCTTTTGCCATAACTAAAACTCCCCTTCGCGAATCAACGAGCGAAGTGCCCGTTGCCCGCGACTATAATGAAAGCGCGCAGTGTAAAGAGGCGCAAAAGCCCATTTTCCGCAGCTTTTTGCGCTCTGAACCCATGTTTTCCTGCGAAAAATGCTCACTTTTGACGTTTCGTCTTACCCGAAAGGCCAAAGACCCCCATTTCATAGGGCTTTTTGACCCCTCAATGCGAATCGACATCAGCGCATCACCGCGCCGCCATCGACCACCATGCATTGGCCCGTCATGAAGCCGCAGTCCTCACTTGCCAAAAAGACCAGCGCGCCAAGGAGATCTTTGGGCTCTTGCTCACGCTGAAGCGCGCGGCTCATCACGGTTGGCTGCGAAGCCTTGCCACTCCACATAGGATTTTCAGCAATCGCCTCGCTCATGGTGAGGCCTGGTGCAATCGCATTGACGATGACATTATGGCCGCCCAATTCGCGCGCGAGCGAACGCGTCATGGCCACAACACCGCCCTTTGACGTGACATAATGCAGAAAGCCCACTTGGCCTTTAAACACTGTGCCTGAGGCAATGTTGATGATGCGGCCAGATTTGCGCGCAATCATATGCGGCGCCACAGCCTTCACGCATTCAAACGGCCCGCGCAGATTGACCGCCATCAAGCGATCCCATTCCTCGCTTGAAATATCGAGAAAGCCTTTCTTCTCGAGGCTGGCGAAAATTGCCGCATTATTGACGAGAATATCGATCTGGCCGAAAGCCAATAGCGCAGCTTCAGCCATAGCCTTCGCGGAAGCAGCATCCGACACATCAACTTTGCAAAATTGCGCGCTGCCGCCAGCTTTTTGAATGGCCTCCACCGTGCGTGCGCCATCCAGCACATCAGCCACGAGAACTTTGGCGCCCTCGCTTGCGAGCGCTTGCGAGAATGCAGCGCCAATGCCGCGCGCACCACCCGTGACAATGGCCGTTTTTCCCGCCAATCTCATGCCGTCCCCCTCATATTTTGACAGTCCCTTGCTCTGGTTCTATCCGTTTCAAAAGACACAAGACAAGCGCCGAACGGATTGGCCAACATTTTAAGGAGAAACGCCCGTGCTGACTGATCAGGAAAATGACCTGCTCTGCCGCGTGGAAGGTGATGCACCAATGGGCCAAATGATGCGCCGCTATTGGTTGCCCGCCTGTCTCTCAGAAGAAGTGCCAGAGCCTGATTGCGATCCCGTGCGCGTGCGCATCTTAGGGGAAAATCTCGTGGCCTTCCGCGACACAGAGGGGCGCGTTGGCGTGATGGATGAACTCTGTCCGCATCGCCGCGCATCTCTCTTCTATGGTCGCAATGAAGAATGCGGTCTGCGCTGCCTCTATCACGGCTGGAAAATGGACGTGGATGGCAATGTTGTTGAAATGGCCTCTGAACCGCCGGGCTCAACGCTCACAGAAAAGGTAAAGCACAAAGCCTATCCCGTGCGTGAAGCCGGTGGCTTTGTCTGGATCTATATGGGCCCGCCCGAAACCATGCCGGAATTTGAGCCGCCGATTTTTGCGCCCAGCGAAAAAGCGCGCGTTGCGACGTTCAAAGTACATGTTGCTGCCAATTGGGCGCAATGTTTGGAAGGCGCCATCGACAGCGCCCATTCATCAAGCCTGCATTCAACCGATATGCCGCCCGCCCGCGTCAATGGCTCAACCGCGACAGGCACGA
>CAWUNF010000337.1:0-2655 GCA_963923195.1 uncultured Hyphomicrobiales bacterium
CGCTGCGGCTCGAGCTTCTTGCCCGGTGCGATTTCGCAAACGTAGCAATCATTCGATGTGCGCGAAGCTTCATGGTTGATGTAAACGCCCTTACCACCACGACGCGCCCAATCCTTCAGCTCGACCGTGCGCAGGTTTTGCACATAATGCGCGCTGATGATGTCGAGGCCTTCGGAGCGCACCCAACGCAGATAGGGTGTGTCTTTCTCGGTGGCAAATTTCTTTGCCATTTCTTCCGAGACAATTGCGTCCTTTGCCATTCTTATCTCCTTTGGCTTCTTCTGATTATGCAGCGGCACGGCCGGCACTTGTGTCCGGAATCGCAACGCATTTTTCGGGGTTCATGCGAACATGAATCTTGTCGCCAATCGGCGTGCGCAGGGAAGGATGCGCGCGCGACAGCAAAATGTAATCATTGATCTTCACTTGGAAGTCGACAATGTCGCCCAAGAAGACCTTTTGGTCGACGAGACCCGTGATGAGGTTCTGACCATTGGCTGATGCTGACTCTTCCAGAAGCTCCACATCTTCCGGGCGGATCGACACAGTGACACGCATATCTGCGGCCAAAGCTTGATCCGTATGAACGAGCAAATCGCCAATCGGCGTGCGCACATTCCAACGGCCAGAGGCGCCATCTTTGCCCAACGCCACACCATCAATAAAGTTGGTGGTGCCAATGAAGTCGGCGACAAATTTCGTGCGTGGATGCTCATAGATTTCGCGCGGGCTGCCAATCTGCACGATGCGCCCTTCATTCATGACCGCGATTTCATGGCTGAGCGCCAAAGCTTCGCCCTGATCATGCGTCACATAAATCGTGGTGAGGCCGAGATCGCGTTGGATGCGCTTCAATTCAAAACGCATGCGATCACGCAATTTCGCGTCCAAATTCGACAAAGGCTCATCGAGCAGGAGAAGCTGCGGCTCCATCACAAGCGCACGGGCAAGTGCGAGACGCTGCTGCTGACCACCTGAGAGGCGGGTTGCTTCGCGCTCGGCATATTGATCGAGCGCCACAGCGGAGAGCACGCGCATGACCTTTTCGCGAATTTCATTTTTCGACAATTTGGTCTTGCGCACTTCAAGCGGGAAAGCGGCATTGGCAAACACCGTCATATGCGGCCAGATCGCATAAGATTGGAAGACCATGCCGAAATTGCGCTGGTTCGGCGGAATAAAGATTTTCTTCTCAGCGGAGAAAACCGTACGCCCATTGACGGTGATCTCGCCACCGACTGGGCGCTCAAGACCGGCGATCGAGCGCAACGTCGTCGTCTTGCCGCAGCCTGAGGGGCCAAGCAGGGTGAAGAATTTGCCAGCAGGGACTTCGAAAGTGACATCCTGCGCGGCTTTCACCGGCGGACCTTTCTGGCTTGGATATTCTGTATTCAGCCCCTTCAAAGTGAGCATATTCCCCTCCCCTTTAATTTTCTTTGACGCCGAAGCGCTTGCCGATCCATTGCGCGGTCATGACAAACACGAAGAGCGTGGCAATCAGCATAACGCCGAAAGCGGAAAGCTCCACATATTGCCCATTCTGCCACATTTCCCAGATGACAATCGAGACCACCTCGGTGCCTGGACTATAGAGCAAGATCGAGCTCGACAATTCTCGCACAGAGACAATGACAATATAAATCCAGCCTGCCAGCAAGCCGGGCTTCAGCAGCGGCAGGACCACTTTGCGGAAAGCGGTCAGCCAGCTCGCCCCCGACATGGCGGCTGATTCCTCCAGCTCCTTATGGAGCTGGACCATAGAGGTCGTGTTGTAGCGCATGCCATAGGGCAAGAAGCGTGTCACATAGGCGATGAAGAGGATCCAGATCGACCCATAAATGCCCCCGCCAATGGCCAAATAGCAGACCATAATGGCCAGACCCATGACGAGCCCCGGCAGAACCAATGGGACAGAGGCGACCTGATCCAAAATCCAGCGGCCCGGAATTTTGGTGCGCAACACAATCCAGCAGACAATGGCTGTGAGCAGCATCACCGTCGTGGCGGAGCCAATCGACAGAATAAAGGAATTCCACACCGCCGTGCCAACACTGGGATAATTGATGATGGTTTTATAGGCGGCGAGCGAAACATTCTGCAGCGCATCCCAAGACGGCACCGAATAATATTTCTGCAGCGATGACCAGAGCAGCACCAAGAAAGGCAGCACCACAACGAACAGCGCGTAGAGAATGAAAATGCCAAGTGTCAGATATTTCCAGCGCCCCAGATCAATCGTGCGCGGACGAAAGCCTTTGCCAGTGACCGTCGAATATTTGCCACCCTGCGCGGTGATGCGCGATTGCGCATAAATGCCACCCATTGTGATGACGAGCAAAGTGATCGCATAAGCCGCCGCAAGCCCAATATTGCTCGGGTAGGAATGGATCGCATCATAAATGGCTGAGGTGAAAACCTGAATGCCAACAGGAAGCCCCAGCAGAGCGGGGACTTCAAAACTCTCAATCGAGCGCACGAAGAGAATGAGGAAAGAGGCGGCGACCGCTGGAAAGGCGAGTTTGAATGTGACGCGGCGGAAAATGCCCCACATGGACGCGCCGCTCATCATAGCGCTTTCTTCGAGTGATGGATCCATCGCACGGAAAGCAGCCGTCATGAGCAGAAAAGCAATCGGCGCATAATGCAGGCCATCAA
>CAWUNF010000338.1:0-2631 GCA_963923195.1 uncultured Hyphomicrobiales bacterium
CAGCAGAAGCTGCTGCTGAAGAAGGCAAGCATGAAGAAGCGGCAGAAATCTTCTCTGCCGTTTTGCAAGAAGATCCCGCACATATTGGAGCGGGTGCTGGCCTCGCACAGGCGCTTATTCATTTGGGTCGGGCAGGGGATGCCAAAAAAGTTCTGGACTCTTTGCCCCCTGAATCAGCCAAAGATGCAAAAGTGCAAGCAGCGCTTGCCTCCGTTGAGCTTGCAATGCAAGCCGCAGATCTTGGTGAGGTTGGGGAATTTGAGCGTAAGCTTGCTGCCAATCCAGAGGATCATGAAGCGCGCTTTGATCTGGCCATAGCCTTGAATGCGCGGGGTGAACGCGAAACCGCTGCCGATGCGCTGCTTTACATCATCAAAAAGCAGAAGGATTGGCAGGACGGTAAAGCCCGCCAGCAATTGCTGCAATTTTTTGAAGCTTGGGGCCCGATGGATCAAGACACGATCAATGCCCGCCGTAAGCTTTCAACGCTTCTCTTCTCTTAAAGCGCGAGAACCAAACATATGGGGATCAACAATCCTCCGGATCGACTTGATGCGCTGCCAGCGGTCATTCCAGTTTTTCCGCTGACATCGGTCCTGCTTTTGCCGCGCGGTGAATTGCCGCTGAATATTTTTGAGCCGCGCTATCTCTTGATGATCGAAGATGCGCTGCGCGCTGATCGCATCATCGGCATGTTGCAGCCCCAAGATGATCAAAGCGGATTACGCCCGCCCATTCATTCGGTGGGATGCATTGGCAAAATCACACAATTTGCGGAAACAGGCGATGGTCGCTTCATGATCACGCTGACAGGACTTTCGCGATTTCGTGTCGTCGAAGAAATGACCGTGCTCACACCCTATCGTCAGTGTCTGGTCTCTTATGATGAATTTGCGCGCGACCTGGTCGAGCGCGATGGTGAAAATCTGGTTGATCGACCTGCCATTCTCAAAGCGCTGCGCAATTTTGCTGAAGCCAATCGCCTCAAGATTGATTGGAAGAGCATTGAACAAACGCCAAACGAAGCTCTGGTCAATGCACTGGCCATGATGAGCCCCTTTGGCCCAGACGAAAAACAAGCCTTGCTCGAAGCCAAAACATTGGCTGCGCGCGCTGACGTTCTCGTGGCCATTACTGAAATTGAACTCGCCCGTGGAAACGGGACGAGCAGCAATTTGCAATAGGCTTGTCATGACTGAGCCAGAAAAGGCAAAATCCTCCGATGCCGCTCATTCGATCATTGATCCACGGCTGCTTGAAGTTTTGGTCTGCCCTTTAAGTAAAACTGTTTTGGAATATGACCGCGCCAATCAGGAATTAATTTCACGCGCAGCAAAACTCGCATTTCCAATTCGCGATGGAATTCCGATTATGGTTTTGGATGAGGCGCGCGCACTCGAAGGTTAAGGGAGGCGCCCAAGCAGAAGTGCTGGCACGCGTCCTTGCAAACCTGCCGCATCTTGGATGAGGCGCCGCTTCAAACGCGGCATGCGATCAACAAGGCCCATGCCAAGATCACGGACCAAACGAAGCGGCGCAATATCATTGGCAAATAATCGATGCAGACCATGTGTTGCCGCAACCATTGTCGCTGTGTCGAAGAAACGTGCGCGCTGATATTTTTCAAGCGCATCTGCGTCACCCGGATCAAGCCCTAGGCGAATTTGCTCGGCGAGAGCTTCAACGAGAGCGGCAATATCGCGGAACCCGAGATTAAGCCCTTGACCCGCAAGCGGGTGCACGAGATGGGCGGCATCAGCGACCAAAGCAATGCGTGGCGCAATGAATGAGCGGGCAAGATGCACGCGCAAAGGAAATGCTGCAGGACCATCTTCGAGTTTAAAAGTGCCAAGTGCATAGCCAAAACGGCGCTCGACCTGTTCTAAAAATTCATCCGTCGGCAGATTGAGATAAGAGGCAACATCGTCTTGATATTCTGTCCAAACAATCGATGAACGCCGACCGGCCATTGGCAACATGGCAAAAGGACCGGGTGGCAGAAAATGCTGCACGGCTTCGCCATGATGATCTTCGTCATGGGAGAGGGTCGCAACAATCGCCGATCGTTTATAATCATGCGATATGGTTTCAATACCTGCTGAGCGACGCACTTGCGATTTCACGCCGTCAGCGCCGATTACAAGGCGGGCTTTGAAAACCTGTCCATCAGACAAGCGCAGCTCAATATAGCGCGATTCTGGCAAAAGACGCGTGACAGCGCTTTTCACCAATTCAATGCCTTGCGTCAGAATTTTTTGTTCAAGCGCTGCGACCACATCGCTATTGCGCACCATGTAAGAAAATGGCGCGCCATCTTCTAACGGTTCATCAAATTGCAAATAGAGCGGGCGAATTGAATCGTTGCGGCGCGAATCCGTAATATTCAAACGACGCATTGGCCCCGCGCGATCTGCAATCTCAGACCAAATGCCAATCGCATTGAGAAGATTGACGGAACCTGCTGCCAGCGCAGATGTGCGCACATTGGCTTCGCGCGCACCAAACGCTGGATCGACCACGCCAATCCGCAACGCCTCGCCAAATGTGGCGCGCAGAGCCAGAGCTGTTGAAAGCCCTGAAATCCCCCCACCTGCCACAAGAATATCAAACACAGACCGCTCCTTTAATCTC
>CAWUNF010000339.1:0-2624 GCA_963923195.1 uncultured Hyphomicrobiales bacterium
CCAAAATATCCTGCGCCCGTATAGACCGAGCGGGCAGGGGCAATGTGATCTTCTTTCGCTGCCAAATGATAGACCGGGATTTTCACTTTTTTCAGATCAAGCCGCACGCCGCCTAAATCCAAACGGCCCATCGTCAGATTATTTTCAAGATAGCAATTGCGCAGATAGAAAGAATGATTGGCCGCTGGCATTCGTGTCGAATCTGAATTCCAAACGAGCAAATCAAAGGGCATGGGTTCTTTGCCCTTCAGATAATTATTGACCACATAATTCCAAATGAGCTCATTGGGGCGCAGCATGTTGAAAGCGGTCGCCATTTTCGACCCTTCCAAATAGCCCGTCTCTTTCATTTTTTCTTCAATGGCTTTGATGCGCACTTGATCGACAAAAAGTTTCAATTCACCCGCATCACGGAAATCCACTTGCGTGGTGAGGAAAGTCACACTGTCAATGCGATCATCACCTGTTGCGGCCATCCAAGCCGTCGTAATCGCCAGAAGCGTTCCACCCACGCAATAGCCAATAGCGGTGACATGTTTTTCGCCCGAGCTTTCTTCGATCTTGTCGAGCGCGGTGAGAATGCCCTCGCGCATATAATCTTCGAAAGATTTAGACGCTTGCCGCTCATCTGGATTGACCCATGAAATCACATAGACAGTGAGCCCTTGCGCCACGCACCAGCGAATGAAACTTTTTTCAGGATTGAGGTCGAGGACATAAAATTTATTGATCCACGGCGGGCAGATCAGGAGCGGGCGCTTATAGACCGTCTCGGTTGTCGGCGCATATTGGATGAGCTCCATCAGATCATTGCGATAAATAACTTTTCCCGGTGTCGCGGCCATATCGCGGCCGAGCACAAATTTCGACGGATCGGATTGGCGAATTTTGAGTTGGCCGTGACCGGCTTCAATATCTTCTGCCAGCATTTGCATCCCGCGCACGAGATTTTCGCCGCTTTGTTCAAGCGTCGTGCGCAAGAGTTCGGGATTGGTGGCGATGAAATTGGAGGGCGAGATCGCACCTGCAATTTGGCGCAAATAAAATTGCGCTTTTTCGCGCTCAAATTCATCGAGTGAATCGGCGCGGTTGATGAGATCATTGGCCCAATCGGTTGTGATCACATAGGCCTGACGCAAAAAGTCATAGATGGGATTGCGTGACCATTCGGGATCAGCAAAACGCTTGTCGGACGGATCGGGCGCTTTCACAGGCTCTGTCTCTTCGCCCGACATTTTGCGCAATGTGCGCGCCCAGAGTTCAAGCATGTCGCCCGAAATTTTGGTCTGCGCTTCCATCGCGCGTGTCGGGTCAGAAAGCCAATGTTCTGCGACATGCCCAAATGTCTTCACCGCATCTTCGACATGTTCGGCCACATCCGTATTGGTGCGGCCCTCTTCCAGCGGGCGGAAATAAGCGGCGGCCGCCTTGCCGCCTTGCTCAACGAGCTTGGCGAGATTTTGCGAGAGCGCTGTAAAATCCGGGATGGGCATGGATCCATCAGCCGCAGGGCCTGCTGCCTGCGAGGCGCCCCCCCCTGTTTGGGGCGCAGGCTTTTGTGGGCCGAGGTTTGGGGTTTGGGTGCTCGACATGACAGGGGCTTTGGCCGCTTCTTCGGCCTGCTCTTTCATCTGCACCTGTGCCGGGCGTATGGCCTCGCCGCCTGTCGCTCCGGCCGTTTCCTTGCTCATTTGATGCCCCGCTCCCCTCAGGCCTGCCCATCACAGGTTGGACAGGTCGAATTCCTGCCCAGATCGCCGAATGACCACTGGCGTCGGTCCCGTTTCGGACATAATAGGTCTTTATTCATTGTTCGCACCAATGATCAAAAGGATTGAGGCGGGGCCCCTGTGGGACCTGGCCTTTTTGAGAGGACAAGTGAGATCGGCTCATGATGGCTTTTCTCGGGACATATCGGACCATTTTGGCGCTCAGCCTTGGGCTGGCTCTGGCTGTCTGTGGCGCTCTGAGCCCCGCACGGGCCGATGATGGGCCGAGCTGGCTGACCAAGGCGCTCGGCCTGCGCACGGAAACACCCGTCTCGCCGCCTTTCGTGCAAAAGACCCGTCCTGCCAAAGCCGATTATGTGCCTGTGCATACGCCCCGTATTGGCCCCAAGAGCAAGCCCATGACCAAGGATCAGGTCGTGGCGCAAGAAAAGTCGCTCGATTCGTCTCTCCGCGTCCATGACAAGATTGTGGGTCGCCAAAGCGTCACGCCGGTAAAATCCGTGGCTGATGGTCTGGAGCAGGGCGCCAATCGCAAGAAAAAGACCGAGGAATGCGTGGGCCTGACCTGCGCCAATCCAAGCCTTTTGCCAGCCCAGCCGGGGCGTGAATATCGTTAAGGGTTTTTTGGGAATATGGACCCTCTCGCGGTGATCGTTTAGACCGGGCGGGTCTTGTCAAAAGGAAGAGGACGATGTCGGAATTCCACCGGGTGCGGCGTTTGCCACCATATGTGTTCGAGCAGGTCAATCGGCTCAAGGCCGCCGCTCGTGCCAATGGCGCCGACATTGTGGATCTTGGCATGGGCAATCCCGATTTGCCTGCCCCGAAACACGTCATCGAAAAGCTGGTTGAGACGGCTGGCAAGCCGCGCACTGATCGCTATTCAGCCTCTAA
>CAWUNF010000340.1:0-2623 GCA_963923195.1 uncultured Hyphomicrobiales bacterium
GTCTGAATCACCATCATGATCGGGGCGATCAGAGCTGACATTAAAACTTCGAGCAAAGTGGAGATGATGAGGCGCAGCGCACCACCGCAAGCTTTGCGTGTTTCGCTTTCCCAAAGCGCGATGATCAGGCCAAAAAGTTTGGGCGCAAGCAGCACGGCCATTGTGACGCCAAAGAGGGCGAGCGCGCGCTCCGCATCAAAGCGTGGCCAAGCGGGAAAGAGGCGAAATTCATCGGTGAAATATTCGGGGCGAATATAGGTTGATTGCAGCACCAGCACGATACCAACGATCAATTGCGCCATCCAAAGCGGCGAGGCGAGATAGCCCATAATGCCGGTCGCAAAATGTTGGCGTGTGGGCAGCACAAAGCCCTTGGCCATCATAATGCGTGAATGTTGCAAATTGCCTTGGCACCAGCGTCTGTCGCGAGTTGCCAAATCAATCAGTGAGGGCGGGCTTTCTTCATAAGAGCCGCCAAGCACGGGCAACATATAAACGGCATAGCCGGCGCGGCGGATGAGTGCTGCTTCGACAAAGTCATGGCTCAGCACATGCCCGCCAAAAGGCGGGCGACCGCGCAAATCCGGCAGGCCGCAATGATCGGCAAAAGCCTTGGTGCGAATAATCGCATTATGGCCCCAATAATTGCCATCGCGGCCCGACCAAACAGCAAGGCCCGAGGCAATGACAGGCCCATAAATGCGCGCTGCAAATTGCTGAACGCGCGCAAACATTGTGTTGCGATTGATGATGAGTGGCAGTGTTTGAATAATGCCGGAATCAGGATCGGCTTCCATTGCGGCCGCCAGCGAGACAATGGAATGTCCCGTCATCAGACTGTCGGCATCCAGCACCACCATATGCGCATAAGCGCCGCCCCAGCGCGAAACAAAATCACCAATATTGCCAGCTTTGCGCGCAATATTTTTCGGACGATGGCGATAATAGATGCGCGTGCGATCCCCCAAGCGCGCACGCATGGCCAGAAAGGCGCGTTCTTCGGCAATCCACACATCTGGATTGGTCGTGTCAGACAAGAAGAACCAATCGAAATGATCGCCAAGCCCTGTGCGCTCGACATCTTCAATCATGGCCTGAACAGCACCAAAGACACGGCTTGGCGCTTCATTATAAATCGGCATGACAACGGCGGTGCGTTCACGCAAGGCATGTGGCAAAGCGGGCACTTTGGGCGCGCGCAAAAGCAGCCAGAAAAAGCCCAAGACGCCGCTCGTAAAAGCAATCGCGATCCAAGAGAAATTGGCGACAAAGAGAATGAGCAAGGCCCATTTCAAAGTGGTGATCGTGCCGACATTCACGACCGCATACATTTCCATTGCGCCATAAATGGTCAGCAGCAGGCCGCCACCGAAAACCAGCAGGCGTGATAGCCAAGGCGTATAGCTGAGTGTGGGCGCGCTCCAGCGGCGCCGTTCCGAATTTGAAAAGCGGCGAAAGCTTTGCACCGGCATGGGCAGCGCGGATTCCAGCGGCATACAGGCGCGTGGATCTGGCCGCGTCTGTTCATCCGCAGAGGCAATATCTTTGGTGATTACGGTGTCCATCTATACAGCCAAGTCTCGCTGATCGGCTTGCCCTGCGATTCCAAAACAAGGCGCAATTCGCTCCATGTTTCTGCACCCGCATCCATATCGAAAATGACACGCATGCTTTTGCGATCACGATCTAAGAAGGAGCGCACGGAGGAAATCGTACCGGGCGATGCGGTCAAATTTGGGGTGATCTCTTGGGAGCGTTGGGCATCAGCAAAAATATCGCCGGAAAAATCGACCAAAAAACGGCGGCGCTTGCCGCTGGCCTGACCACCTGTCGCACGGCCTGAGCGCGAGGCGGCCACTTGCGCCATTGGGGGGCGATTGGGCGCCTGCCAGCACCAGAATTGGCGATAGGCAAAAGATGTTTCAGAGCCAGCACTCAGCGGTGTCTTGGGTCGCCAATAGGCAACCATATTGTCATTCACTTCTGACTCAGAGGGAATTTCAACGAGCGTCACTTCGCCCGCACCCCATTCACCAATGGGTTCAATCCAAAGCGAGGGGCGCCATTCCCAATGCGAGACATCATCCTGATAGGCAGAAAAATTGCGCTCGCGTTGCAGAAAGCCAAAGCCTTTTGGATTGGTATCAACAAAGGCCGAGGCTTGCAGCGTTTCGCGGTTGGAGACCGGGCGCCAAATCCATTCATCATTGCCGTTTAAGATTTGCAGGCCGTTGATTTCATGCACGGCAGGGCGAATATCATCGCGGCGCCGATCAAGCGGGCCGTAAACAAAGGTGCTGGCCATTGTGGCAAGCCCATAATGATCGACATTGACGCGCGCGAACAATGTGCATTCCGTGTCAATGATCGTCGCGTCACCCGGTCGCAAGGTGAAACGATAGGCGCCTGTCACGCTGTCTGAATCAAGCAGCGCATGAATGACCACGGCATTGGTGGCGAGATTGGGCTTTTCAATCCAGACTTGGCGAAAGGCTGGCGTTTCTTCGCCACGCGGATCAGCGGTGCGGATGGAAAGACCACGCGCGACCGTGCCAAACAATTGGAAGCTGGCGCGTGCGCGGAAGAAGCTTGCGCCTTGGAAGACGGCGACTTCGCGCAGCTC
>CAWUNF010000341.1:0-2602 GCA_963923195.1 uncultured Hyphomicrobiales bacterium
CTCCCCGCCGTCATTGCGAGGAGCGAAGCGACGCGGCAATCCAGAAAATGAAAATTACTTCGCCTTGCCGCGGCGCAGATGTTCATCCAAACGCGGCATGATCTCGACAAAATTACACGGGCGATGGCGATAATCGAGCTGCTGGGCGAGAATACCATCCCATGCATCTTTGCACGCACCCGGTGAGCCGGGGAGAACGAAAATATAAGTCGCTCCCGCCACACCGCCTGTCGCGCGCGATTGAATGGTGGACGTGCCAATCTTCTCATAAGAAATGCGATGGAAAATGGCGGAGAAACCGTCCATCGTCTTTTCAAACAAAGGTTCAATCGCCTCAGGCGTCACATCGCGGCCCGTAAAGCCAGTGCCACCTGTGGTGATGATGACATCGACACCCTTATCTGCAATCCAGCCGCGCACGACTTTGCGGATCTCTTCGACATCATCTTGCACAATGGCGCGTGCGGCGAGCCTATGCCCCGCCCCTTCAAGGCGGCCCACCAAAGTGTCGCCTGATCTATCTTCTGACAAAGACCGCGTGTCAGAGACGGTTAGCACCGCAATATTGAGTGCAATGAAGGGCAGGCTTTCATCAAGACCGGGCATGTCTATCTCGCAAAAGTATTGCAGGAATCGATGCGGCCCGATTGCAGGCCGCGCTGTAGCCATTCAACGCGCTGCGCTGAAGAGCCATGCGTGAAACTATCCGGCACGGCCGTGCCGCGCGCGGCTTGCTGCAAGCGATCATCGCCAATGGCTTGCGCCGTATTGATCGCCTTTTCAATGTCGCCTTTTTCAAGGATCTGCCATTTGCGATCTGCATTGGCGGCCCAAACGCCCGCAAAACAATCGGCCATTAATTCAATGCGCACAGAAATGCGGTTGGCATCAATCTTCGTGCCCTGCTGTTGCGCGCGCTGTGCGCGGCCCAAAATGCCAAGCTGATTTTCGACATGATGGCCGACCTCGTGCGCAATCACATAGGCATAGGCGAAATCACCGCCGCCGCCCAATCGACGCTTCATGTCATTGAAGAAGGATGTGTCGAGATAAATTTTCTGATCGACCGGGCAATAGAAGGGTCCCATTGCCGATTGCGCCAGACCACAAGCTGAACCTGTACGCCCATCAAAAATCACAAGTTTGGGCGGCGTATATTTCACGCCTTTTTGTGCGGGTAAAATTTCGCTCCACACATCTTCTGTCTGCGCGACCACGGCGGAAACGAAACGGCCCATTTGATCGGTGGGTGGAGTCGCCGTGCGATTGTTGCGCGCGGGCTCAACATAATGACTTTGATTGCGCGCGCTGATCATTTCAGCACCGCCAATTAAAATACGCGGATCAATGCCGAGCGCATAACCTAATATGCCCAGCACAAGGATTGTGCCAAGACCAAGGCCACCACCACCAAAGGGCAGGCCCATGCCGCCACTGCCAGAAAATTCTTCGCCGCGACGATCTTCAATATTATCCGACTGTCGGAAATCGTCCCATCTCATTCAAGCGTCTCCGCGCATGATCTGATCAAGCCAAACCCAATTCGATCAGCTTCTTTTTCAAAGCCCGCAAATCGGCCCAAGCATGTTTCTTGGTGGTGGGTGATTTGCGCAAATAATCTGGATCAAACATGGCGATGACGGGCCGCTTTTGCGAGCCGTTCACATCCATTTCAAACCATTTGCCGCGCGCACGCGTGATGGGGTCGCGCGTGCCGGTGATGTGTTGCGTGGGCAGGCCACCCAAAGTGACGATGATTTTCGCGCCGCTCAATTCAACAGCGCGCTGCAAGAAGGGCAGGCAAGTCGCAATTTCCGGCAGGGTTGGTGGTTTGCCGCCCGCTGGACGCCACGGCACGCAATTGACGAATTGCACTTGCGCGCGCGCAAGACCAATCGACTTCAACATGCGATCAAAGAGAAGGCCGCTGGAGCCGGCGAGAATTTTTCCCTCGCGATCATCTTCTGCACTGGGCACGCCGCCGACAAACAAAATCGGCGCATCGGCGGGGCCTTCAGCAAAAACGAGATGGCTTGCGGTGCGCTTCAACAGACAGCCCTCAAAAGCCTGTAATGCGTCGCGCAGCTCCGCCAGCGAATTGGCCGCCGCGGCTGCCGCACGCGCGGCTGCCACAGCCTCATCCGGGGGAAGCGCCGCATCAGGCAGAGCCGCACGAATGGGGAGAGGCGTTGGCTCGCGGCCCAGACCCGGCGCAATGCGCGGGCCACGCGGGTTCTCGCTGGCCGATGGCTCGGCGGCGGGCGGGGCTTGCGCTGCTTTGGCCTTGGCCTCTGCAAAATGGTCGCGCGGCAAATCGCCAACCGCAAGGTCGACGCCCATATCGGCATACCAGCGCAAAATGGCGACGAGTTCCGCCTCGCTGGCCCCGGCCGATGGGCTTGAATTGTTGAGATCTGCTGCCATGCCCTGTTCCTAGCACCTTCAGACCGGTTGCGCGAAGCGCCGTGGTGATTACAAGGGGGTCTATCCCCACCCTCCCCAGAGGGGCACGGTGGGAGCGACCCTAAAAGAGACTTGGCAGGAGCTCTGAAATGTCCGAATTGCCGCCGCGCGAGGGCATGGATTTTGATGTGGTGGTTGT
>CAWUNF010000342.1:0-2598 GCA_963923195.1 uncultured Hyphomicrobiales bacterium
TCTCTGGTCTCGTGGGCTCGGAGATGTGTATAAGAGACAGAGGGGTTAGGGGTGGGGGTCGCGCGATAATCGTCGAATAACTATTTGCACTCTTTCACAGGCAGCGGCTCATATTTGCTCACTTTGCCGGCCAGAACGAAATCACCATAATCAAGGCGCAAATTGCCCGACACGCCATTTTCATAAAGATCAAAACCCAAAATATAGCTTGGTGTGGCATCCGGCTTGCCGGGATCAAAATAGCTCACCACCACAGGCCAGCGGGGAACATTTTTAAGAGCCTCGCGCAAAGCTGAATCATCGGGCGCGGATGTTGCCTGCGCGCCAATCACGGTGAGCGTGTCGAAAATCTTTTCACCCGTATCCGAACCATCAAAGACTTTGGCTTCATAAGTGCGCTTGCCCTCTTTAGCGGCCGCAATCAAAGTGCGTGCTTGTTCGGTCGGGAAAAGCGGATTGACGCCAAAATCATGTTTGGATGGCTTGGGCGCGCGCAGATCAATGGACAAAGCCTCACCATCATCCGCCTTTTGCGCCGTGCCATCAATCGTCTCGGCCAAGCGGCCATTGACGAGCGTTTCAATTTTAAAGCGCAGCATTTTGGCGCGCCCATCCTCAAACGTGGTCGAGCGCATGTCAGACGTGCGGCTTTCCCCCTCAGATGGCTGCAACTCCGTCACTTGGCGGAAGGTGGTGACAAAGCCTTCGCAAGCCGAGCCTGAAAAGTCGAAAGCAATGCGGCCCCTCGCAGAAGCGGGCGCGGATGTGCCCGTGCTTTTTTCCAAAGTGAGATCGTAAATAGCGCGATGGGGGATGAAAGGCGCCTCAGCCGCCTGCACAGGCCCCATAGCAACCACATATGCGAATGCGGGCAGGCCCAAAATCATCCGTCTCATTTCTGCCGTCCCGTTTCGCGAAAAGCTGTTATGCAGGGAGCGCCCTTTTCGAAAAGCGCTCGATGCTCCAAAAATAGGGTCTCACGAGCCGCCCGCAAAGGGGGGTGAGCCAAACTTGCTGAGGAGAATGGCATGAGCGCCGAAACGCGCCTGAAAGAATTGGGAATTGAACTCCCGGCCCCGGCGGCAGCTTTGGCCAATTATGTGCCTTTCACATTTTCGGGACAGCTTCTCATCATCTCTGGCCAACTTGCTTTTGGGGCTGATGGCAAGCTTGCACCGCAACACATAGGCAAGCTTGGCGGCACTGTTTCACCAGAGGCAGGACGCGCGGCGGCTCGTCTTTGCGCCATCAATCTGCTGGCGCAAGCGCGCGCGGCCACAGGCTCACTTGATCGCATTGCCCGCGTTTTAAAATTGGGCGCTTTCGTCAATGCCGCACCTGATTTCACCGCCCTAGCGCCCGTTGTGAATGGCGCATCAGATCTCATGGTCGATGTCTTTGGTGACAAGGGCCGCCATGCGCGTGCAGCCGTTGGTGTTGCCGTTCTGCCCCTCGATAGTGCCGTTGAAATTGAAGCTTGGTTTGAAATCGCCTGATGCTCCTTTTTTTCATTTCACTCTGCGGCATTGCCAGCGCTGTTGCCTATCGCTCCGTTGATCCTTTGGTGACGGAATTGGCGCGCGATTTTTCTGTGCCTGTAGCAACGGCGGCCCTTGTCTCGTCTGTCTATGCTTTGCCCTATGCGCTCGGCCAGCCTGTCTTAGGCCCGATTGGCGATTCCTTTGGCAAAGGCCGTTTGCTTGCCATTTGCCTTGTCATTCTCACGCTCAGCCTGATGGCTCTGCCTTTCGCCACAAGTTTCGACACGCTGATTGTCTTGCGCTTCATTGGTGGCTTAGCGGGAGGTGGTACAATTCCTGTCGCGCTCGCCTTGGTGGGTGATAAATTTCCGCCCGATCAGCGCCAGATTGCGATTGCTCGCTTTGTTGCCGCCGCGTTGGTCGGACAAATTTGCGCCTCATCTCTCGCGGGGCTTTTGGCTGAGATGATCAATTGGCGCTTCTTCTTTTATGGCGCTGCTTGTGTCACGGGTGCGGCAGCGCTTGGCGCTGCCTTCAAACTTGCAGAGCCACGACCAAAAGACGCGCGCCGCATCCATCTGATGCAAGCCTATCAAAACTATCCGATCATCTTGCGCAATCCCAAAAGCCTGATCTGCTATGGCGCGGTCTTTTTAGAAGCCATCGCTGTCTTTGGCATCCTGCCCTATATTGCCGAAATTCTCGAAAGCCATCATCTGGGTGGCCCGAAAGAAGCGGGCATGGTGATTGCGGGACTCGGTGTGGGTGGCATTATTTTTTCGCTCATCCTCACATGGCTCATGCCGCATGTGAAACGCTCTGGACTTTTGGCTTGGGGTGGTGGACTTGGCGCTGCTGGTCTGCTTGCATGTCTCTTCGTGCCGCAATGGCCGCTCTTTTTTGCTTTGATCACGCTTCTGGGTTTTGGCTTTGGCATGTTGCACAATACCATTCAAACGGAAGTCTCTTCCCTAGCCCCGCAAGCGCGCGCGGCTGCATTTTCCGCACATGCTTTTTGCTTTTTCTTAGGCCAAGCTCTTGGGCCTATTATCTTCGGCCTTGGCCTGCATCATTTCGGATTAACGCCCATCATTGTCTTTCATGGCCTCTTGCTGGC
>CAWUNF010000343.1:0-2578 GCA_963923195.1 uncultured Hyphomicrobiales bacterium
CGAAGAGGGCAATGCGGCGGTCGAAGCCAAGGTGCGTGCGGAAGTGACCGAACTCACACGTCGCTTCCCGATCTACCCCTAAAATTAAAGGCACCACGCGATGCGCTGCCCTTATTGCGGAAGTCTCGATACGCAGGTGAAGGATTCACGTCCCACCGAAGATTCCTCCGCCATTCGTCGCCGTCGCGTGTGCCCTGATTGCGCAGGCCGCTTCACCACTTTTGAGCGCGTGCAATTGCGCGAACTCACTGTACTGAAGAAATCCGGCCGTCGCGTTCCATTCGATCGCGACAAGCTGATGCAATCCTTGTCGATTGCTTTGCGCAAGCGCCCGGTTGATCCTGAGCGTGTGGAGCGCATGGTCAATGGCATTGTGCGCCAGCTTGAAAGTTCAGGCGATGCCGAAATTCAAAGCGATCATATTGGTGAATTGGTGATGGAGGGCCTGCGGGCGCTCGATTCCATTGCTTATGTGCGCTTTGCATCCGTCTATAAAAACTTCCGCGAAGCGAGCGATTTTTCGACCATCATTGATGAGCTTGCAGAGCCGTTGAGCGCGAGCAAAACGAGCGATCCGGCGCAAGATATAAAATGAGCGCGGCGCTGTTTTCGGATGAAGATTATATGGCCGCCGCCATTGCCTTTGCGCGGCGTGGCTTGGGCGAGACCGCGCCCAATCCAGCGGTTGGCTGTCTCATTGTCAAAGATGGCGTGATCATTGGACGAGGAGCTACGCAAAAGGGTGGCCGTCCCCATGCGGAAACCATCGCCATTGCTGATGCTGGTGCGGCTGCGCGCGGTGCCACACTTTATGTGACGCTTGAGCCCTGCAGCCATCAGGGTGTCACGGGTCCTTGTGCGAATGCTATTGTTGAAGCGGGCCTTTCTCGCGTCGTGTCGGCGATTGAAGATCCTGATCCGCGCGTCACTGGGCGTGGACATGAAATTTTGCGCAAGGCAGGCATTGATGTGCGCGTGGGCGTTTTGGCAGATGAGGCCAAGCGCGCCAATTTAGGGCATATTTTGCGCGTGACGCAGGGCCGCCCGATGGTCACGCTGAAATTGGCGCAAACAGCCGATGGTTTTGCTGCATCAGCCAATCCGCATGATCCGCGCCTGATGATCACGGGGCAGATTGCCAATCATCGTGTGCAAGTGATGCGCGCCATGCATGATGCCATTATGATCGGCATTGGCACGGCGCTGGGCGATGATCCTTTGCTCACCATTCGCTTATCGGGGCTCGAGCAGCGTGCGCCTTTGCGCGTTGTGCTCGACACGGATTTGCGCCTGCCCTTGCGCTCACGTCTTGTCGCGACCGCCAAAGAAAAGCCTGTTCTTATTATTTGCGGTGTGGGCGCATCGCCACAGACACGCGCTAAGCTTGAAGAGCAGGGCGTTGCCGTTGAATCTGTGGCGCGTGGGTCAGATGGTCATATTGATCTTGGCGCGGCTTTGAAAGTTTTGGGCGCGCGCGGCATCACACGCATTTTTAGTGAAGGTGGTCCGCATGTGGCAGCAGCCTTGATGGCGCAGGGCCTTGCCGATGAGATTGTGCTGATCCGTGGTGAAAAGCCTTTTGGGGGCGCGGGCCTTCCCGCATTGTCAGAAGCCGCGCAGCAAGAGCTGAACAATCCGGCGCGCTTTTTACGCGTAAGTGAAAGCATGGCGGGCGTTGATCGCCTCATTCGCTATCAGAGGGTGCTTTAATGTTTACGGGTCTCGTCAGTGATGTCGGCACAATTTCTGCGATCACGCGAAAGGGCGATTTGCATCGCATCCGCATTGCTTGCTCTTATGATCCCAAGACCATTGCAATGGGCGCTTCCATCGCTTGCTCTGGCCCCTGTCTTACCGCTGTTGAAATGGGTTCTGACAAGGGCCAAAATTTCTTTGAAGTGGATGCGGCTGCTGAGACGCTGGCGCGCACGACAGTCGGCCAATGGACCGTCGGCACACATATCAATCTCGAACGCGCGATGAAAATTGGTGATGAATTGGGTGGCCATATTGTCACCGGCCATGTCGATGGTTTGGCAAAAATTATCGAGCGCCGTGATTTCGATGGCATGGCGCATTTTGATATTGAAGCGCCCGCCGACCTTGCCCGCTTCATTGCTGAAAAGGGGTCTGTCTGCCTCGATGGAACATCGCTGACCGTCAATTCGGTGGCGGGCAACCGCTTTTCGATTCTCCTCATTCCGCATACTTTGGCCGTCACAACATGGGGTGAGCGCAAAACGGGCGATCTCCTCAATATTGAGGTCGATCTCATGGCCCGCTATGCGGCGCGTCTGGTTGAGGCGAAATAGGCCATTGGCAAAAACTTGCTCTCTGCGGCCATAAGCGATAGTCAGGCTCGCTGTTTCTAATCGAGGATCAATTCGCTATGGCCGAAGCGCGCCGCTCTCTTGCTCCCATCGAAGGCGTGGCCGGTTCTCGTCTCTTGGTGGTCGAAGCCCGCTTCTACGATGAGATTGGCGACCTGCTGCTCAAAGGCGCGTATCGCGCGGCAGCCGAAGCAGATTGCTCCATTGATCTTCTCACCATGCCAGGGGCGCTGGAAATTCCAGCGGCC
>CAWUNF010000344.1:0-2563 GCA_963923195.1 uncultured Hyphomicrobiales bacterium
ATATGCACACTTCGCGCCGCAACTTTCTGAAGAGCACAGGCGCCCTCTTCATCGCTATTCCCTTCGCCTCTCATGTGAAAGCGCAAGGACGTGTGGCGGCCAAAACTGTCGACCCCACACAAGTTGATGCTTATCTCGCACTCAATGCCGATGGCACAGCGACGATCTATTCCGGCAAGGTTGACCTTGGTACGGGCTTGCGCGCTGCCTTCCCGCAAATTGCGGCAGAAGAACTCGGCCTGCCGATCAATAAGATCAAGCTGATCGAAGGCGACACTTTATTGACGCCTGATCAAGGCCCAACCTCTGGCTCGAATGGCATTCCCAAAGGTGGGATGCAATTGCGCCAAGCAGCGGCCACAGCACGCCAAGCTTTGATCAAACTCGCCTCTGAAAAATTGGGCAAGCCCGCGAGCGAGCTTGATGCCATTGATGGCGAAGTGCGCCCGAAAGCAGGCGGCGCAGGTGTAAGCTTTGCAAGCCTTGTCGCTGATAAGGGCTTTGAACTGAAGCTTGATAGCAAAGCGCCTGTGCGTGATCCCAAAACGCATAAATATGTCGGCAAGCATGTGCCACGCCCCGATATTCCAGCGAAAGCCACGGGCCGCTTTGTCTATATGCATGATCTCGAAGTGCCCGGCATGTTGCATGGCCGCACCATTCGCCCGTCTGTCATTGGCGCGGAACTTGTGTCGGTCGATGAAAGCTCGATTGCCTCCATTCCCGGCGCAAAAGTCGTGCGCATGAAAAACTTTCTAGGCGTTGTCGCACCCGATGAATGGGATGCCATGCGCGCAGCCAAAATGCTGAAAGTCGAATGGAAAGGTGGCGGATTGCCCACCGATTCCACGGGCCTTCGGGATTATGTCAAAGCGCAAAAAGTGACGAGCACGGAAGCGCTCGACAAAGCAGGCGATTTCACAAGCGCTTATGCAGCAGCACCCAAAAAACTCTCGGCCGAGTTTTATTGGCCCACTCAAAGCCATGCGTCGATGGGCCCCTCTTGCGCCATTGCCGATGTGAAAGAGGGTGAAGCCACCATTTGGTGCTCATCGCAAGGCACGCATCGCTATGCCAAGCATTTTGCAGATATGCTTGGCCTGCCGGCCAACAAAATGCGCGTGCATTATCTCGATGGCGCAGGCTGCTATGGCATGAATGGCCATGAAGATGCCGCCGCTGATGCCGCCTTCATGTCAAAAGCTGTTGGCAAGCCGGTGCGCGTGCAATGGTCGCGTGAAGATGAACATGCGCTCGACCCGAAAGGTCCGCCGCAAGTCATCACGCAAGAAGCCGCACTGTCAGCCGATGGCAAGATTGTCGCTTGGCACACAACCATGCGCTGCCCAAAGCCGACCGCCAATTTGCCCACCATTCCGCTGCTCGCACCTGTTGAAGCAGATGCCAAACAGCCGAAGGGCATTGCCACAGGTTCGCTCTCATCAGGCGGCAAGCCGCCTTATGATGTGCCAAACATGCTTGTCGAAGTCATGTGGCTCGAAGATACGCCTTTACGTCCCTCGCATCTGCGTGCACCGGGTAAGATTGGCAATTGCTTGGCGGTTGAAACTTTCATGGATGAGCTGGCGCTGGCTGCTGGCAAAGATCCGGTTGAGTTTCGTCTCGCCTATCTCTCCGATCCGCGCGGTCGCGAGGCGGTAGAGCGTGTCGCCAAACTCTTCAATTGGGAGAAGCGCGTTGAGCCGCGTCGCAATGGCAAGGGCCGCGGCATTGGCTATACGCAATATAAGGGTGACGAGACTTATGTCGCCATTGCGATGGAAGTCGACGTCTCCGCTGATGGTCGCATCAAAATCACACGCGTCGCTGCCACGCATGATTGCGGACAGATCATCTCGCCAGATGGCGTGCGCTCGCAAGTCGAGGGCTGCATTTTGCAGACCATCGGCCGCACGCTTTATGAAGAGGTAAAATTCGACCGCAATCACGTCACCAGCCGCGATTGGGCGAGCTATCCAATCCTCACCTTCCCGGATCTGCCGGAGATGAAGATTGAATTGATCGACCGCCCGAATGAGCCACCGCGTGGTGCAGGCGAAGCGGCCACAGCCCCTGTGGCGGCCGCACTTGCCAATGCTGTCTTTGATGCAACGGGCATCAGATTGCGCACCGTGCCCTTTACAGCGGCGCGTGTGAAATCGGCCTTGGCTGAGAGCGGCATCAAATTTGGCTAATGATGTTGACCCTCCTCGTCCTTGCGAGGAGGGCAGCGGCCCGACGCGGCAATCCAGATTTTTCTGGATTGCTTCGTCACTTCGTTCCTCGCAATGACGAGATGAGACAGTGATGCGCTTCCTTCAACACTTCTGCTTGCTAGCTGGCCTCATCGCCACCCCTGCTCTTGCACAGACCAAAGTTACTATCGTGACTTTTGCAGGTGCCACCAATCTGCCCGTGTGGACGGCGATAGAGAAAGGCACTTTTGCAAAAGAAGGCCTCGAGGTCACACATGAAGTGACGCGCGGCTCAACGGCCGTCATTGAAGGATTGATGAGCGGCAAATATCAATTTGCTTCGACCGCTTTCGATAACACGATTGCCA
>CAWUNF010000345.1:0-2543 GCA_963923195.1 uncultured Hyphomicrobiales bacterium
CCCGCTTGGTATGCTTTGCTCGAAATCTCGGACTCAGAGGGCGAAGAACATGCACGCGGCATGTTTGAGGCCATGCTGGGCGAGGCTTTTGAAGCAGGCGAGATTGACGATGCAGTGATTGCAGAAAATCTCACGCAGTCAAAAGATCTTTGGCATTTGCGCGAAAGCATTACTTTGGCACAAGCGCAGGCTGTCAAAAGCATTAAGCATGATATTTCTGTACCTGTCTCCAACATGGTCTCTTTCATTGAAAAGACCGATGCTGAATTGCAAGCAAAATTCCCCGGTCTTTTGAATATGACCTTTGGCCATTTGGGTGATGGCAATTTGCATTATAATGTGGGTTCATCTGAGCGCTTCACAGGTGATGATCTGATGAAGAATTATGATGCGATCTATAATTTGGTGCATGACAATGCACATGCCCATCAAGGCTCGATCAGTGCGGAACATGGCATTGGCTCGTTCAAAATTGACGAATTGCCACGCTATAAAAAGCCGCGCGAATTGGAGCTGATGAAGCGCATTAAATCTGCTTTTGATCCACATCAGATCCTCAATCCGGGCAAAGTTCTGCGCTAATGGCTCCTGTTGGAAATAAGCCGCGCATCCTTCTCGTCGAAGACGAAGAGGCTTTGGCGACGCTTGTTTCTTACAATTTAGAGGCGGAAGGTTTCGCCGTTGAACATGCGTCACGCGGAGATGATGGCGATTTGCGGCTCATTGAAAATCCGCCAGATCTTGTCATTCTGGATTGGATGCTGCCGGGTGTCTCTGGCATAGAAATTTGCAGGCGATTGCGGGCTCGTGAGGCCACCAAAACTTTGCCGGTGATTATGCTGACCGCGCGCGGCCAAGAAGATGAGCGCGTGCGTGGCCTGTCGACCGGCGCTGATGATTATATCGTCAAGCCTTTCTCTGTGCCGGAATTAGTGGCCCGTATTCGCGCGCTTTTGCGTCGTGCAAGCCCGGAGCGTGTCGCAGATCAACTCATTGTCGGCGATATTGTCATGGATCGCACGACGAAGCGCGTGCATCGGGGCGCGCGCGAAGTCAATCTTGGCCCCACCGAATATCGTTTGCTCGAACATTTGATGGAAAAGCCCGGCCGCATTTACACGCGCGCTCAATTGCTGGATGCCGTCTGGGGCCTCACCACCGAGATTGATGAGCGCACGGTGGATGTGCATGTCGGGCGTTTGCGCAAAGAATTGTCCTTTGGCAAAGAAAAAGACCCGATCCGCACCGTGCGCGGATCGGGCTATGGTTTTGATGAGACCTTCGGAAAGTCGTTTTAAGCTTTCGCCAGTGTGCCCAAATGGGCCAAGACATCTTCCACATGCATGACGTCCGCATATTTATGATGCATGTCGAAGAGATTCATTTTGTGTGTGAGCTGCGCGCGATCAAAAGTACATTCTTCAACGACATTGACATGATAGCCCGCCGAAAAACCCTCAACCACACTGGCGCGCACGCAGCCTGATGTGGCCTCGCCCAGCACAATCAAAGTGCGAATGCCCATGAGCGCCAGATGCGATTTGAGCGGCGTGCCTTCAAAAATACTGGCGCGCTGTTTGCGGATGACAATATCCTCTTTGCGCACCTCAAAATCTTTGTAAATGTCATAATCATCCGGCCCCGGCGCCCATTGGCGGCGCTTGGTGGAAATGGCATCGGCCGGACGATTATTGGGCGCGACATCTTTGGTGCAGAAAATAATCGGCACGCCCGCCGCACGCGCTGCGGCTAAAACTTTTTGCGTGGGTGCAATCGCTTGATGGGCATAAATGCCACATGAATTTGGGAATTTTTCTTCCAATTCATAAGGCGAATGCGGCCCGCCACGATAGACTATATTATAGAGGTCGATGGCGAGAATGGCGGGATTGGGACCAATAAAGGTCTCGCGCACATAGGTTTCATAAAGTTTCAGATCTTCTGGCGGGACCACATCCTTCCAGCAATGATCTTCGAAAAGCTCTTTTGGAACCCGCACCATATCTGGTGTCTCCTCTTCTTGTGTTTCTTTGTGTCCTTTTTAGGCTGGACAGGGGAAAAGTTCTAGTCACGCCCCATAGACAAGAGCGCCTCTCCTGATGACAATTGCGCGAAAAGCAAAAGTCAGGGGAGGGGACGATGAAAGGTCACGCTTTGGGGCTGGGGCTTGCTATGCTGGCAACCACAATGAGTTCAGCAATCGCGCAGGAAAAAACGCATACGATTGATCGCTTGGTCAGCCATGTTTCAACTGTGCCCGCAATTGCCGGCAAGCCGATTGATCTTTTCGTGCGCGAAAAAGTGGCTGAATCCATTTTCAAACGCGCCGATGGAAAAGCGCCTGCGGGGAAAGTCGTTCTCATGGTTCATGGCGGCTATTCGCCTTCCACTTTGGCTTTCGATGTGCCGTTTAAAAATTATTCTTGGATGGAATATCTCGCGCAACGTGGCTATGACGTTTTTGCGATGGATATGACGGGCTATGGCCGCTCCGGCCATCCGATGATGGATGATCCCTGCAATCTTGATCCCAAGCAGCAAGA
>CAWUNF010000346.1:0-2542 GCA_963923195.1 uncultured Hyphomicrobiales bacterium
TCGTCGGCAGCGTCAGATGTGTATAAGAGACAGGGGGTGGGGGTCTACGGATCTTTCCCTTCACTCTTCCTCATCAAAGGCAATGCCGCGCACAACAGCATCGCCACCGAATTTTTTGCGTAAGGAATCAACCGCAGCCTCACGCGCTTTATCGCGCGTCGTGCGTGTATCGGCCAGATCGCCATGATCGGCTTCGGAGGCTTCGGTCAAGGCGCTCACGCCCACGCCAATCAAGCGGAAGGGCGTGCCATCGGCTTCCTTTTCCAGACATTCGCGGGCCGCATTGAAAATGCGCGTGGCCAATTGGGTTGGCTCATGGAGCGTGCGTGCGCGTGTGCGCGATTTGAAATCCTTGGTTTTCAATTTCAATGTAATGGTGGAGCCAGCGATTTCAGATTCTTTCAAACGATCTGAAACTTTCTCGCTCATGCGCCAGAGTTCGCGCGCGAGCGTCTCATAATCAGCAATATCCGTGTTAAAAGTCGTCTCATTGGAGACGCTTTTGGTCTCGCGCTCGGCGCAGACATCCCGCGTATCAATGCCGCGCGCCAGGCGAGCGAGGCGTTGGCCTTCCATGCCATAGCGGCGCATCAAGTCGGTTTCATCGGCACGCTGCAAATCGCCGATGAGGCGATAGCCGTCCGCCTCTAATTTTTCACGCATGACTTTGCCGACACCCCAGATGAGGCCAACAGGCTTGTCGCGTAAAAAGTCGAGCGCTTCGTCTTTACCAATCACGGCAAAGCCGCGCGGCTTGTCGAGATCGGACGCGATTTTTGCAAGAAATTTGCAATAGGACAGACCAATAGAGACGGTGATGCCGATTTTTGTTTCGACATCGCGGGCAAAAATGGCGAGCACGCGATCAAGGCTCATGCCGTGTAAGCGCTCTGTGCCTGTGAGATCGAGAAAAGCCTCGTCAATGGAGAGCGGTTCCACAAGGGGCGTCAAAGCGCGCATCATGTCACGCACTTGCCCACCCACTTCCGCATAAAGATCCATGCGCGGGCGCACCACAACAGCATCGGGGCAGGCTTCCAGCGCTTTAAACATGGGCATGGCGGAGCGCACACCATAAGTGCGCGCAATATAGCAACAGGTTGAGACGACGCCGCGTTGCCCGCCGCCCACAATGACAGGCTTATCGCGCAAGCTCGGATTGTCGCGCTTCTCAACCGCGGCATAAAAAGCATCACAATCAATATGAGCGATGGAAAGCTTTTGCCGCTCGACATGAGTAATGAGGCGCGGTGAGCCGCAGGCATAGCAGCGCATCGGGCGACCGGCGGGGGCGCCTTCGTGCAGGCAATCGCGGCAGAGCGCGCTCAGATGCTCTGCCATTCGGTTGGGCCCGAGAGACGTTCGCGCGCGCCTGCAATCAACTCGGGGCGCGCCTCAGCCTCGCTGCAAAAGGCGAGCAGGGTGGCTTCATCCGCGCAGAGGTGATCGAGCACGGCGCCCAAAAATCCCGGCTCCTGTGCGGCGGAGCGGATTTGATCCTGTCCAATACCAGTCAGTGATAGAAAGCGCTCGAGCCTCTCAGGATCGGCCGCCAGCCAAGACAAAGCTTTAATGGCCATTTCAAAGGCCTGATCCTGCGTCACGCGGGCGGGTTTGGGCCGATCAAAAGGGCTGGCCCCGGCCTTTTGACGGGGTTCAGGCTTGGGGTGAGGGCGAAATGGACGCTCAATCATGCGGGGCTCTGCTTAAAAAACCAAAGTCGGGTATCTTTGCCCGGCCAGATTCTCAATTCGGCAAGGTTTCAGGTTTTAAAATTCCTATCATGCCGCAATGTCTGTGGCACGGGTCGCAAAGAAATGTCCAAAAAAGTTCTGATCGTCGAAGACAATGAGCTCAATATGAAGCTCTTTAATGATCTTTTGGAAGCCCACGGCTACCAGACGGTCCAGACGCGCTCAGGCCTTGAGGCAACCGATCTTGCGCGCACCCATCGACCTGATCTCATCCTGATGGACATCCAATTGCCGGAAGTCTCAGGCCTGCAAGTGACGCAATGGATCAAAGAAGATCCAGCGCTCAAACATATCCCCGTCATTGCCATTACGGCCTTTGCCATGAAGGGGGATGAGGAGAAAATTCGACAAGGTGGTTGTGAGGCCTATTTGTCCAAACCCATTTCAGTCGTGAAATTTCTGGAGACGGTCAAAAATTATATTGGAGACAAATAGGGGGTTACCCCATGCCAGCCCGCATATTGATTGTTGATGATCATTTTCAAAATATCAAATCTCTCGAAGCCCGCCTCGCCACCGAATATTACCAAGTGATCCATGCCTCGAATGGTGCAGATGCGCTTGATCTTGCCGCGCGCAATCTCTGCGACATGGTCTTGCTTGATGTGATGATGCCAGAGCTTGATGGGTTTGAAACTTGTCGGCTTTTGAAAGCCAATCCAGCGAGCGCCCATCTGCCGGTTGTCATGGTGACGGCCTTGGACAGCGCAGAAGATCGCTTGCGTGGTCTGGCGGCTGGCGCCGATGATTTTTTAACAAAGCCCATTGATGATCTTGTCCTTATTGCG
>CAWUNF010000347.1:0-2538 GCA_963923195.1 uncultured Hyphomicrobiales bacterium
ACATTTTCTCGCCTTCGACCTGCAGGAAGCCATTGTGCATCCACACATTGGCCATGACCTGATGCCCGAAAGCGCAACGCGATTGCGCAATTTCATTTTCATGATGCGGGAAAACGAGATCAATCCCGCCACCATGAATGTCAAAGGTCTCGCCGAGATGTTTCCAGCTCATGGCGGAACATTCGATGTGCCAACCCGGACGCCCACGACCCCAAGGCGAATCCCATCCGGGCTCGCTCTCTTTCGAGGGCTTCCACAAAACGAAATCCATATCGTCGCGCTTGTAGGCCGCCACATCAACGCGCGCGCCCGCGATCATCTCATCCAGCGGACGACGCGAGAGCTGGCCATAGTCGCTCATCGATGGCACGGAAAAGAGCACATGGCCCTCCGCCGCATAAGCATGGCCCGCTGCGATCAGCTTCTCGATGATCGCGATCATTTCAGCAATATGTTCGGTGGCGCGCGGCTCAATGTCCGGCTTTAAGCAGCCAAGGGCCGCCACATCTTCATGGAAGATGCGCGCTGTTTCTTCCGTCAGCTCGCGGATGGAGATGCCACGCTCAGCGGCGCGTGCATTGATCTTGTCATCCACGTCAGTGATGTTGCGCACATAGGTCACGGCTTTGTCGCCATAGAGATGGCGCAACAGGCGGTTCAAAACGTCAAAGACGATAATGGGACGCGCATTGCCGATATGGGCAAAATCATAAACGGTCGGGCCACAGACATACATGCGCACGCGAGCCGCATCGATCGGCCGGAAGTCTTCCTTCTGGCGCGAGAGCGTGTTGTAGAGCCGCAGGAGCGGAGCCTCAGACATGTTTTCCCCTTCGGACCTGCTGGCCGGGGGCTTTGCTTCTGAAAGAAGGTCTTGGGATGCAAGACGGCGCCAGCCAGCAGGGGTGCTAGCTGATAATAATCCGGCAGATGATGCAGGTCGTGCGCGTCATGGTGCCACCTTTGTCGAAAAGCCCCGGCGGCGTCAAGCAAGACCCGCCGAACAGGTTAACGGCTTTAAGAAAGTCTCAAGGGCTTTAGGGCAGATTGCGAAGCTCAACCTGATCAAGACCTGTTTTTAGGCTGTTCCATGCGTCTCCTGTCCCGCGTCCTCTGTCTTTTTGCCCTTTTGGCCGCCCCTCAGGGCGCGTTCGCCCAGGAAACCTTCTTTATTCCCAAGGATGACGGCTATGGGATCGGCGATTGCCTCGCCTCCGGGGCGAGCTGCGCCCGGACCGTGGCCGATGCCTGGTGCGCCGCTATGGGCCGCGGCCCCTCGGTCTCCTTTGGTCTGGCCGATGAGGCCGCCTTCGAGCGGATTGCGACCCGCGCCCAGCGTTCTGGCTATCGCGTCACCTGCTCGGACTAAAAGCGCGTCGGACAGCCCCCTGCCCCTCATGGCATTGGGGGGCGCCCTCTGCTAAGGAAAGTCGCGCTTTTGGCCCCGGCCTGCCATTTTGCCGCCACCAAGAGCGGGCAAAGCATGGTGAGCCAGCCCCTTGAGGGCCTCGGCGCAACAGAGGTTTTTGATGACGCGGCCGCTTCTCTCCAATTTGGCATATCCCCTGCGCGCATGGACGCGCGGCTTTGCCATTCTGGCAGCATGTCTGGCCCTTCTATCAGGCGAGACTCAGACCCTTGCGCAAACGATTGATTGCAATCGCTTGCAACAGCAAATCATTGCACTAGGGCCAACTGGCTCGGCTGATCCCGCGCGCGCGCAACAATTCCGCGATGCTGTGCAGCGCCAAGCCCAAGAGCTTGATCGCACCGTTGCTTATTCCAATTCGATTGGTTGCGGACGACGCCAATTCCTCTTCTTTGATGACAGCCCGCGCGAATGTTCTGCCATTGGCCAACAGATTTCGCGCATGCGGTCCAATCTTGAACAATTGCGCCAACAGGCCGCGCAAGTCGGCGGCGATGATGCAACCCGCCGCGAGCTCGTCGCGCGGTTTGATAGTGCGTGCCGTGGCCAACCGCAGCAGCGCAATGCGGGCGGCTTCTTCGACAATCTCTTTGGCCGTTCAACGCCAAGCAATGCGACGGATATTCCCCTCGAAGGTGATCCGCTCGCCCCCGAAGAACCCGGCAGCGGCTCTTTTGCGGTTTGCGTGCGCAGTTGTGATGGCGGTTTCTTCCCTGTTTCTTATTCTGCCAATCGCGCGCGCTATCAGGAACTCGGCGAACTCTGCCAAGCCATGTGCCCCAATGTGGAGACGCAACTTTTCACAATGGCTTTTGGCCGCGAAGTCGAACAATCCGTTTCTGCAGCCGATGGACGCCCCTATTCATCACTCCCCAATGCAGGTCGCTTCCGCACCAAATATGATCCCGCTTGCACATGCAAAAAAGCCGAGCAAAGCTGGTCAGAAGCGCTTGGCAATGCAGAGCGCATGTTGGGCCGCGACAGCCGTCGCGATCAAATCGTGACGCCTGAGCGCGCAGCCGAATTGTCGCGCCCACAAGCACCCAAAGCACAACCTGCGAAAAAACCTGATCCGAAAGCCGCAGCCGCTGCTGCAGCCGCCGCTGATC
>CAWUNF010000348.1:0-2538 GCA_963923195.1 uncultured Hyphomicrobiales bacterium
GCATGGGAATACGCGCAAAACGGCGCTTTCTGCGGCCGTTTCCACCCTTCTCATGGCTCATGCGATGGTCTTCCATCAGCCAACCTTGTAGTGGCGGCGCTCTTCTGTCGAGGACAGATCGGCCAAAATCGTTTCACCAGCAATGGCCTTGGAACCAAGACCAACCAGCGGCACGGCATTGTCAGGCATATAGACATCGACGCGTGAGCCAAAGCGGATCAGGCCGAAACGCTCGCCCGTGCCAATGCTGTCACCCTCGCGCGCGAAAGACACAATGCGGCGCGCAATGAGACCGGCAATCTGCACGACACCAAAGCGACCCTGCGCGCTTTCAATGATGAGCGAATTGCGCTCATTATCTTCGCTTGCTTTATCAAGGTCAGCATTGAGGAAGAGGCCGGGCTTATAAGCAATGCGCGTGATGCGGCCCGTCACTGGCGCACGATTCACATGGCAATCAAAGACCGACATGAAAACAGAAATGCGCGACATGGGCTGATCACCCAGACCAAGCTCAGGTGGCGGCACGAAAAAGCCAATGGATGAGACAATGCCATCGGCAGGCGAGACAACAAGCCCTTCACGCAAAGGCGTCACACGCGGCGGATCGCGGAAGAAATAGCAGCACCAGACGGTGAGGATGCCACCCACCCAACCAAGTGGTGACCAAATCCAACCCAGCACCACGGCAATGGCCGCGAAAATGGCGATGAAAACATAGCCCTCCGGGTGGATCGGGACGATCTGCCGACGGATGGAATCGATCATGGACATGGGACTTCGTGCGCTCGCTGTCAGTTCAGGTCAGGCCTTTTCGCAAATCGGGGCCCGGAAGTCACGGGGGACCTTGGACACGAATGGTCGAGCCCTGCCAAAGACTTGGGCAATCACTGGCGCGCCTTTTGGCAGACAGGTGAAAGTTGAGGCAAATCAACGATTTATTGCACGCTGACAGGTCGCTTTTCATTGACAGGTCACGGGCGGAGCCGAAACTAGCCTTTAAGCTTTTTCTTCCCTGCCCCTGAAAGTGCCCCGCCCTTGTCGATCCGTGTCGCCCTCCACCACGTGACATCCTATGTCTATGACCGACCTGTGGCGCTTGGGCCGCAAGTGATCAGGCTGCGCCCAGCGCCGCATTGCCGCACCAAAATTCTGTCCTATTCGCTGAAAGTGACGCCAGCCGAGCATTTCGTGAATTGGCAGCAAGACCCGCATGGCAATTGGCTCTCGCGCCATGTGTTTCCAGACAAAGCGAGCCAATTCAAAATTGAAGTGGATCTCACCGCCGATATGTCGGTGATCAATCCGTTTGATTTCTTCATTGAAACCCATGCGGAGGAATTTCCCTTCGCCTATACGCCCGAAGAAGCCACAGAGCTTGCGCCCTATCTTGTCACCGAACCGCAAGGCGAAAAGTTTGAAGCTTATTTGGCGCAAATGGCGCGCGAAAAAATGCGCACGGTCGATTTTCTCGTCGCGCTCAATCTGCAATTGCATCAAGCAATCCAATATGTGATCCGCATGGAGCCCGGCGTGCAGACGCCGGAAGAAACACTCACGCTGGGCTCGGGCTCGTGTCGAGATTCAGCTTGGCTCTTGGTGCATCTTGCGCGCCGCTTGGGGCTCGCTGCTCGTTTTGTCTCTGGCTATCTCATCCAATTGAAAGCGGATGTTGATCCGGTTGATGGGCCCAAAGGCACGGATCATGATTTCACCGATCTTCATGCTTGGGCTGAAATTTATATTCCAGGCGCTGGTTGGATTGGCCTGGATGCAACCTCAGGCCTTTTGTGTGGCGAAGGCCATTTGCCACTTGCTGCCACACCCCATTATCGCTCAGCCGCTCCAGTCTCGGGCCTTGTTGAGCCTGCACAATGCGAATTTGAATTTCATATGCGGGTTGATCGCATTCGCGAACAGCCGCGCGTCACTTTGCCCTTTTCTGATGAGGCCTGGTCAAAGCTCGACGCGCTGGGCGATCAAGTGGATGGCGATCTTCAAGCCCAAGATGTGCGCCTCACAATGGGGGGCGAGCCAACTTTCGTTTCCATTGACGATTTTCAATCATCTGAATGGAACACGGCGGCCGTTGGCCCGACCAAACGTCTTTATGCTGATGCTCTGATCCGGCGTCTGCGCACACGTTTCGCACCAGGTGGTTTTCTGCATTACGGGCAAGGCAAATGGTACCCCGGTGAAAGCCTGCCGCGCTGGGCCTTTGCACTTTATTGGCGCAAGGATGGCAAACCCATTTGGCGCAATGCCGATCTCATTGCAGATGAAAGTGGCAAAGGCCGTTTCAAAGATAAGATTGCTGATATTGCCGATGCAGAACGCCTCGCGCAAGAAACAGCCAAGCGCTTGGGCGTGCCGCTCGATTGCGCTTTGCCTGCTTATGAAGATCCCGCTGTTTGGATTTTGAAAGAAGCAGAACTGCCCGCCAATGTAACGCCAGATGACCCGAAGATTGAGGATGCGGAAGCGCGCGCACGCATGGTGCGCGTCTTTGAGCGCGGCCTGACGAAGCCAACGGGCTAT
>CAWUNF010000349.1:0-2537 GCA_963923195.1 uncultured Hyphomicrobiales bacterium
GCACCAGGAACGCCACGCGCCTTGCCATCAGCCGATTCTTGCACGGTTTCCTGGCGGCTGCGCACAGCCTGTTGCGTTGGATCATAGGTTTCGTTCGTCTGTTCAGTGCGGGTGAAGTCAACATCGACATTCACTTCCGAATTAAAATTACCAATGCCGACAATCGGTGTCAGCAAATTGGCAACGCGCTCGCGCAGCATTTTTTCAATCCGCGTCTTATGTTCGAGCTGCTGAGCCGAGAGGCCAAGTTCATTATCGCGCTGCGGCGAGGTCAATAAAGCGCCCGTTTGATCCACAACGGTTACATTAGCAACCGGGAGATAAGGCACGCTTGAGCTCACAAGATGCTGGATCGATTGCACTTGGCCAAGCGACAGGCTGCGGCCCGCGGCTAATTTCAAAAAGACGGAAGCAGATGGCGGGTTTTGGTCACGCACAAAAGCGGAGCGCTCTGGAATGGCCAGATGCACGCGCGCGCCTTCAATATCGCGAATTTCCATAATGGAACGGGCGAGTTCATTTTCCTGCGCCTGTTTCAACTTGACGCTTTCAACCGCGCGGCTCGCGCCCAGCGGCATTTGCGACAAAAGATCATAGCCAGCAACGGAGGCTTTGGGCAGGCCTGCAGCAGCAAGCGACATGCGCGCACGATGAAAATCATTGCGCGGCACCATAATTGTGCCGGTTGTCGGATCAAGCTTTGCCTTAACGCCATTGGTTTCGAGATTTTGCAGAACGAGCTGCTTGTCTTCATCGCCCAAGCGCGGGAAGAGCTGTGTCATAGCAGGTTCGCGCATCATATAAATGACGCCGAGCCCGACCAGAACGATCAGGCTCACCACAATAATGGGCAGGGAACGCACAATGGCCGGCTGGCGCATAAAATTCTGCGTGGCCGCAAATGCGTTATAGAGCTGGGCTCCGACAGGACCCATGCCTGTTGGAGCAGGAATGGCGACGCGCTGTGTGTCCGACACCGTTTCTTATCTCCGGTCAGAGTTCTGTGTTACCAATGCGCGGATTAAACCGGCATTGAAATAATATCCTTATAGGCGCTGAGCAGCTTGTTGCGGATCTGCATCGTTGCTTCAAAAGCAAGCGAGGCTTTTTCACGCGCAAGCATGACTTTTGCGACATCTGTTTCATCACCACGTTCAAAGGCCTGTGCCATTGCACCAGATTGCGATTGCGCTTCGGCGACTTGTGACAAAGCCTTTTGCATATGATCGCCAAAAGATGCGCCTGCAGGTTGAACAGGGTTCAATTTTGCATTGGCATTGGCGACGATTTCACGGGTGAGGCTAACGCCATTGATCGGGGTCATGGTTTGATCCTCAAACTGCCAGAGCCAGATGGCGTGTGGGCATATCGACAGGCGGCATCATCATGTCTTGCATATCGAGCATCAGATGTTCGGCAAGAATTTCGCCGCCACCCGACATAACAAGTGCACGCTGCAAGACATTTTCAAGTTCACGAACATTGCCCGGCCAATCATGGGCTTCGAGCTTATCAATGGCTTCTTCCGTCAGCTCCGGCATTTTTGCAAAACCGCCGGCATGTTTGGCAAGCAAGGTGACAGCGATGGGCAGAATGTCGCCCGGACGTTCTGCCAAAGCTTTGGTGACAAGCGGGAAGACATTGAGACGATAGTAGAGATCTTCGCGGAAGCGACCAGCTTTGACTTCATTCAGCATGTAACGATTGGAGGTCGCAACAACGCGCACATCAACCGGAACAGGTTTGGATGAACCAAGTGGGGTGACTTCCTTCTCTTGCAAGACACGCAAAAGTTTTGCCTGCAGAGGCAAGGCCATTTCAGAAATTTCATCGAGCAGAAGCGTGCCAGAATCGGCTGCGCGGAAAATACCCTTATTGGGATGATGCGCGCCGGTGAAGGCACCGCGCTCATAACCAAAGAGCAGTGCTTCGAGCATAGTGTCAGGAACAGCTGCGCAATTGACAGCAATGAAAGGATTGCGTGCTCGCGGCGAGGCATTGTGCAGGAAGCGGGAGAAAACTTCCTTACCCGTGCCAGTCGGGCCAACGAGCATGACCGTGACATCTGATGAAGCAACACGACGCGCCAAGCGGAGCAAATTAAAGGTGGCTGGATCACCCGCCGCAACGGTCTGATCACCATCCATGAAACGCGCGATGACTTCTGCGGTGAAGCGCCAATTATTTTCTGTCGGCTTCACTTGCAAAGTCGTGCCATTAAATTCGCACTTCAGCGAAAAAGCCTTGCCATATTCATTGAGCACGACAATGCGTTCCGCCTTGAGCTGACGGCACCATTTTTGGAAACCCGTAGCATCAGCCGCCATTTTTTTGGCAACCGCATAGCTGACGAGCAGGCCACATTGAGCCCAAGACACTTCCACCGCGCCAAGCTTGGCGAGATTTGTCGTGTGGACCTCATTGCCGCGGTTATGCAAATGCGTGACGAGCGCTTCGCAATCGGCCAATTGGTCAGTGACACACAAGACAGAGTTCACGGCGTTCTCCTAAAATCGCCTCTTCGGGGAGGGGAAAGG
>CAWUNF010000350.1:0-2535 GCA_963923195.1 uncultured Hyphomicrobiales bacterium
CCGCGTGGCATTCGCGAGCATCTCCAGCTCAATCGTCCGATTTATGCACGCACCTCGGCCTATGGCCATTTCGGTCGTGCACCGGATGCGGATGGCGGTTTCTCATGGGAAAAGACAGATCTCGTCGACGCGCTGAAGAGCCGTTTCTAAGATCGCCTTTTTAAGAGGATAAAATATGTGTGCGGATGAGGCTACCGGCTCAACCGGTCCAATCAACCGCACACTTTATGGCAGGCGCAAAGGCAAGAAGCTTCGCTCTTATCAAGCGGGCCTTGTCTCGCAGACACTTCCAGAACTTTCTATCAATTGCACAAAACCCATTGATCTTGAGGCTCTCTTTGCAGAGCCATTCGAAGACACTCGTTTGGAAATTGGTTTTGGTGGCGCCGAGCATTTGGTGCATGAGGCGGATCGCCATCGCAGCATTGGCTATTTGGGCTGTGAGCCTTTCATCAATGGCGTGGCGAAATTGCTCTCGCAAATTGAAGAGAAAGAGCTCACCAATATTCGCCTGCATCATGGCGATGCGCGCGAGGTATTATTGCGTCTGCCTGATGCTTGTTTGACGCGGGTTGATGTTCTCTATCCTGACCCCTGGCCGAAATGGCGTCAGCGTAAGCGCCGTTTTCTTTCCGAACAAAATATTGCGGAGATTGCGCGTGTTTTGAAACCGGGCTGCATTTTTCGATTTGCAACCGATATTGATGATTATGCCGGTTGGGTTCTTGCGCGTGTTTTAAAATCGCCGCATTGGATATGGGAAGAAGCGCAGATGGGTGCCCGGCCCTGGCAACAAGCCTGGGATCATTGGCCTAGCACGCGTTATGAAGCGAAAGCTTTTCGCGAAGGCCGCAAGCCCGCTTATTTCAGTTTCATGCGTGTTTAATCACCCGCACCATATCGGTGAAGCGACGAGCCATGTGCATAGAGCCAAGCCTCTGCATGATCTGTGCGCGGCGCTAATTTTTTCGTGATCGCCCAAAAATCATCAGAATGATTCATATGAACGAGATGGGCCACTTCATGGGCTGCGAGATAATCGAGCACAAAGGGGGGTGCCATAATCAAGCGCCAAGAAAAATTTAATGCGCCACTTGCTGAGCAAGAGCCCCAGCGGCTGGTTGTATCGCGCAAGGCCACTTTACGCGGCGCAAAGCCCAAAGATGCGCAATGTGTTTTAACCGCGGCCTCTAAATCTTTGCGTGCTTCGCTTTTTAAAAAATCATGGATGCGGCGGGACAAATGTTCGCGGCTGCATGCAACGCGTAAAAGTTTTTCGTCTGATAATATTTCAATGCCACCCCGCAATTGATCGAGATGAGCGATGGTTAGCTCTTCTCCGCGTATCGGGAAGCAAGCACCCGGTTCAAAGGGAATGGCTTGTGGCAGGCGATGCAGACGCGCGGCAATCCAAGCAGCATGGCGCTGGGCAAAATCTTGCGCGGCAGCGAGTGATCCCCGTTTGGGCAAAGTGATCACCACATCGCGCGTGGCATTGCGTACGCGCAAGGTGAAGCGCCGCGCAGTGGGCACACGCTTTAATAAAACGCGATAGGCCACGCCTTCATGGACAATGTCCAGATGGTCGGGGATAGGCGTGGGTTCACGACGAAAGAGGCGCAGCATTGCGCCTCAAATCTAACCGATTCTTCTGGCGCTCTGCCAGAGGGATCAATCGGGATTAACCGTTAGAAGCAGCCAGCTTCAGCTTAGAGCCTGTCGAGCTGCGGGCCGCATCCTGTTCGAGATTTGCGATGAAATCACGAATGCGTGGGGCAATTTCTGAACGGAAACGGGAGCCGTTGAAAACGCCATAATGGCCGACGCCATTTTGCAAATAGTGAACCTTCCGATCAGCGGGAATATTCACGCAGAGCTCTTGTGCTGCATAGGTCTGGCCAACGCCCGAAATATCATCCTTCTCGCCCTCGACCGTCATCAAGCCGGTGCGGCGAATGGCGGTGAGATCTACCGGCTTGCCGCGATGCTTCATCTCGCCCTTAGGCAGGGAATGTTGCACGAAGACATTTTCGATTGTCTGCAGATAATAATCAGCCGAGAGGTCCATCACGGCCATATATTCATCATAGAAGTCACGGTGCTTTTCGGCGGAATCGCCATCGCCCTTGACCAGATGATTGAACATTTCAACATGGGCATTCACATGGCGATCCATGTTCATGGCCATGAAGCCGGAGAGCTGCAAAAAGCCCGGATAGACTTGGCGGCCAAAGCCCGGATAGGGGAAAGGCACGCTGAAAATGCAATTGCGGCGGAACCATTGCGTGCCGCGTTCTTGCGCCAAAGCATTCACGGCTGTTGGGCTGCGGCGCGTATCAATCGGGCCGCCCATCAAAGTCATGGAGGCTGGCACAAGCGGATCATTTTCCGCTTCCATCCGCGCAACTGCCGCGATCAGCGGCACGGAGGGCTGGCAAACGCCCAGCGTATGCAAGCCCGCGCCAACAATGTCTTTGCCAAGAAAACGATAAATTTCGATCAGATAATCGATGTAATCATCAAGATCGAAACTGC
>CAWUNF010000351.1:0-2524 GCA_963923195.1 uncultured Hyphomicrobiales bacterium
GTCGATGATCACGATATGGGCGTGACCAATATTATTCGCGGCGATGATCACCTCACCAATGCCGCGCGTCAAAAGCAGATTTATGAAGCGCTGAATTGGCATGTGCCCGTTATGGCGCATATTCCGCTCATTCATGGGCAAGATGGCGCAAAACTCTCCAAGCGTCATGGCGCTTTGGGGGTAGAGCAATATCGCGCATTGGGTTTTCTGCCCGCCGCATTGCGCAATTATCTCGTGCGTCTGGGCTGGTCGCAGGGCGATCGCGAATTTTTCTCGACCGAGGACATGGTTGAGGCTTTTGATCTCGCCAATGTTGGGCGCTCTGCCGCGCGCTTTGATCTCGTGAAGCTTGAGAACATGAACGGCCATTACATGCGCGCAACGCCTGATGGCGAATTGACACAAATCCTTGTTGAGACTCTGCCATATTTACCCGGTGGCCCGGAGATGCTGACGGCGCTCAATGCGGGCATGCGCGCAAAGCTCGAAAAGGCTATGCCCGGCCTCAAAGAGCGCGCCAAAACACTTGTGGAACTGGTCGATGGCGCCAAATTTCTTTTTGCGGCACGTCCGCTTGAGATGGATGCCAAGGCGCAAGAGATTTTGGGCAAGGGACGTGAACATTTGCCCGCTCTCATTTCCCGCCTTGAGGCTGTGAAAAGCTGGACCGCGGCTGAAACAGAAGCGGCGGTGCGGACCTATGCCGAGGAAACGGGCGCCAAGCTTGGCCAAGTCGCCCAGCCTTTGCGTGCGGCACTGACGGGCCGGGGCACGTCTCCAGGCATTTTTGACGTGCTGGAAGTGCTGGGCCGAGACGAAAGTTTAAGCCGTTTGCGCGACCAGGCCGTTGCGTAAGCAATTGAAAAGGCAGGTGCGGCACAGACCATGCTTGCCTTTTTCCTGCCTTGAACAGCTCTCGCGGATGGGTTAGCTGTTGCGCGGCGCAATAAGAGATAAACCGTCAGGGCTCGCTCGATCTGGGGTCCGCGGTCTTTGAGAAAAAAGGCAGTCACATGAGCGCGAAAACCGGCACTATCTCCCTCGACGGCAAGACCGTCGATATGCCCGTCAAGTCGGGCACGATTGGTCCCGACGTCATCGACATCGGCAAGCTTTATGCCCAGACCGGCGCGTTCACTTACGATCCCGGCTTCACCTCAACCGCATCTTGCGAATCCGCCATCACCTATATTGATGGCGATGAAGGTGTGTTGCTGCATCGTGGCTACCCGATTGATCAGCTCGCCGAACATGGTGACTTCCTTGAGACCTGCTATTTGCTGCTCTACGGGGAACTCCCCACTGCTGCGCAAAAGGCTGATTTCGATTATCGCGTTCAGCGCCACACAATGGTGCATGAGCAGATGGCGCGCTTCTATCAAGGCTTCCGCCGTGACGCGCATCCAATGGCCGTGATGGTCGCCGCCGTTGGCGCGCTCGCCGCCTTCTATCATGACTCGACAGATATTTCAGATCCGCAACAGCGCATGATTGCCTCCATGCGCATGATTGCAAAAGTGCCAACGCTCGCTGCAATGGCCTATAAATATTCGATTGGTCAGCCCTTCGTTTATCCGAAGAACTCGCTCGACTATACGTCGAATTTCTTGAACATGTGCTTCGCTGTGCCGTGTGAAGAATATAAGATCAATCCTGTGCTCTCACGCGCTTTGGATCGCATCTTTATTCTCCATGCCGATCACGAGCAAAATGCATCGACCTCGACTGTGCGTTTGGCTGGCTCCTCAGGCGCCAATCCTTTCGCTTGTATTGCCGCGGGCATTGCTTGCTTGTGGGGCCCAGCACATGGCGGCGCCAATGAAGCCGCTTTGAAAATGCTGGCTGAAATTGGTCATGTGGATCGTATTCCTGAATTCGTCAAAAAGGCGAAGGACAAGAATGATCCCTTCCGTCTCATGGGATTTGGTCACCGCGTGTATAAAAACTACGATCCGCGCGCCAAGATCATGCAGAAGACCTGCCATGAAGTTCTCTCGGAACTGGGCGTCAAGGATGAGCCGCTGCTCGAAGTGGCCATTGAGCTTGAGCGTATTGCTTTGTCGGATGAATATTTCATCGAAAAGAAGCTCTATCCGAATGTCGACTTCTATTCGGGCATCACGCTGAAGGCGATGGGCTTCCCGACCTCTATGTTCACCGTGCTCTTTGCAGTCGCCCGCACCGTCGGCTGGATCGCGCAGTGGAAGGAAATGATCGAAGATCCGACACAGAAGATCGGTCGTCCGCGCCAGCTCTATACAGGTGCAGCCCTTCGCGATTATGTGCCGGTTGGCAAGCGCTGATCAGCGCAAAGGCAATAAGAGAAAAGCGCCCTTCGGGGCGCTTTTTTTATGGGACTTTCGCAGCATATTGCAAAACAATGGCTGCAGCTTTTTCACTGGGACATGCGCCGCCTGCCAATTGCATCACATCATCCATGCGCGCAAATGCTTGCAATTGCAGGTCGCGGGCCTCACCATTTTGCATGAGAGGCACAAGAGCTTGGCTTAAATTCTGTGGCGTG
>CAWUNF010000352.1:0-2511 GCA_963923195.1 uncultured Hyphomicrobiales bacterium
TCGGCCTTGTCGCGTTGATCGTGATCGGGCCGAAGGAATTGCCGCGCGTCTTGCGCCAACTTGGACAAGCTGTTTCCAAAATGCGCCGCATGGCTGGCGAGTTTCAGGGCCAGTTCATGGAAGCCATGCGCGAGGCCGAGATTGATGAAATCCGCAAAGATGTCGCCAAAGTGGCTGATGTCGCCAAGGTCGATGTGAATTTCGATCCTGTGCAAACGGTGCGCAATGAAATTGGTGGCGCCATTGAAAGCAGCACAAGCTCGCAGATGAGCGGGCAAAATGATGCAACAGGCCCTGTGCCTGACATGATCCATATGCCCGATTTACCAGCGCCTCTTGATCCGGCCACAGAAGCAACCATTGCTGCCGCCGTTGCGCCTGTTGTGCCTGAACCTGTGGTGAGCGCTGTTTCTGCGCCTGCAGAACCGTCGAAAGCGTGATGCGCGATGACCGACGCAGATATTGAATCCACGCGCGCCCCCCTCATTGATCATCTCATTGAATTGCGCGCGCGCTTGATCAAAGCCGTGCTGGCTTTCATCGTGATGTTTGTCATGGCCTTCTATTTCGCGAAGGAAATTTACAATCTGCTCGTTGTGCCATTTGAACATGCGGCAGGCCCAGACGCGAAACTCATCTATACGGCGCCGCAGGAATTTTTCTTCACGCAGATCAAAGTCGCTATGTTCACGGCGGCCTTTGCCTCATGCCCGGTGATTTTTTCGCAGATCTACGCTTTCGTGGCGCCTGGTCTTTACAAGCATGAGCGCATGGCTTTCGCCCCCTATCTTATCGCGACACCTATTTTCTTCGCGCTGGGTGCGATGCTTGTTTATTTCGTCGTGACGCCAAATCTGTTGCATTTCTTCTTGGCCATGCAGCAGTCGAAAGAACCGGGCCGCGCGCAAATCGAACTTTTGCCGCGCGTGTCGGAATATATGTCGCTCATCATGACGCTGATATTTGCTTTCGGTGTCACATTCCAATTGCCAGTTGTGCTCACGCTGCTGGGGCGCATTGGCATTATCGACAGCGCTTTCCTCAAAGAGAAGCGCCGCTATGCCATTGTGCTGGTCTTTATTGTGGCGGCGGTTTTGACCCCGCCGGATGTCTTTAGCCAATTTGCTTTGGCGATCCCGGCGCTGCTGCTTTACGAATTGTCGATTATCTCGGTCGGGCTGATTGAGAAAAAGCGGGACCAAGACCGATCTGAGATCGATGGACCGGGGGCAGACGCCGCCTAACGGGCTTTGCCCCTTGCATCCTCGCCCCTTCGGTGCCATTCCGAACCCTTAAAGATTGTGCCAAGGGCAGACTGATGTACGACATTAAATGGATCCGCGAGAATGCGGCCCAGTTCGATGAGGGCCGCCGCCGCCGTGGGCTTGAGCCGCTCGCCGATAAACTCTTTGCCTTGGATGACACGCGCAAGAGCGCCATTGCTGGATTGCAGGCTGCCCAAGAGCGCCGCAATGCGGCTTCCAAAGAAATCGGTCAGGCGATGGCAGCCAAAGATGGCGCGCGCGCAGATGCTTTGAAAGCGGAAGTTGCCGATCTCAAAACCCGCATGGGCGAATTGGAAGCGCAGGAAAAGGCGGCGGTCGAGGCGCTCAATACAGAACTCGCGCAAATTCCCAACACACCCTTGGCTGAAGTGCCGACAGGCAAAGATGAGCATGACAATGTGGAAGTGCGCCGCCACGGCGCCGCACCCGCATTTCCGGCGGGCTTCGTGCCGAAAGAACATTTCGAAATTGGTGAGGCCTTGGGCCTGATGGATTTTGAAGTCGCGTCTCGCATGTCCGGCGCGCGTTTTGTTGTGTTGAAGGGCGCACTGGCGCGCATGGAACGCGCTTTGATGCAATTCATGCTCGATCTGCACACCGAGCAAAATGGCTATACGGAAGTCAATCCGCCGCTGCTCGTGCGCGATGATGCAATGTTTGGCACGGCGCAATTGCCGAAATTTCGCGATGATCAATTCCGTGCGGCGGATGATTTTTGGTTGATCCCAACGGCGGAAGTCTCGCTGACCAATCTCGTGCGCGAACAAATTTTAGATGAAAGCGTGCTGCCCATGCGCGTCACCGCTGGCACGCCTTGCTTTCGTTTGGAGGCAGGCTCCGCGGGGCGTGACACGCGCGGCATGATCCGCCAGCATCAATTCACCAAGGTTGAATTGGTCTCCATCACCAAGCCCGAAGATTCTTTGGCTGAACATGAGCGCATGACACAATGCGCGGAAGAAGTGCTGAAGCGCTTGGGCCTGCATTATCGCGTGATGTTGCTTTGCTCGGGCGATATGGGCTTTGCTTCGCAAAAGACCTATGATCTCGAAGTCTGGCTGCCCGGTCAGAAAGAAGGCGACACGCAAGGTCGCTTCCGCGAGATTTCATCTTGCTCGGTTTGCGGTGATTTCCAAGCGCGCCGCATGAATGCGCGTTTCCGTTCTCCGCAAGAGAAGAGCCCACGCTTCGTTCACACGCTGAATGGCTCGGGCCTTGCGGTTGG
>CAWUNF010000353.1:0-2503 GCA_963923195.1 uncultured Hyphomicrobiales bacterium
TCTCGGTCGGCCTGCAATATGGCGTGCCGCTCGACGAATATGTCGATGCTTTCACCTTCACCCGCTTCGAGCCGGCCGGCTTCGTGCAGGGCAATGACGCGATCAAGAATGCGACGTCGATCCTCGACTATGTGTTCCGTGAACTCGCCATTTCCTATCTCGGCCGCAATGACCTTGCCCATGTCGACCCATCCGACATTGGCGCAACGGCCATTGGCAAGGGCGAAGATCAGGGCCGCGCACCGGCTTCCGCCACACAGCAATTCGTCTCGCGCGGCTTTGTTCGCTCGAAGACTGACAAGCTGATGGTTGTGCAAGGTGGTGCGGAAGCCCTCGCCACAATGGGTGCGACGGCGTTGAAAAATGAAGTCACATTCCGTGAGGAAGTGAGCGCCATCACAACCGAACTCGACACGCTCGATTGGCAGGCCCCGGCCGCAAAATCTGGCGGTCAGTCGATTGCAGACAAGCGCGCAGAAGCCCGCATGAAGGGCTATGTCGGCGAGAGCTGCCCCGAATGCGCCAACTTCACACTGGTGCGCAACGGCACCTGCTTGAAATGCGACACGTGCGGCTCGACAACGGGCTGCAGCTAATCGTCAGCGCAAGCATGAATGAATGAGAAACGGCGGGGCCAAAACCCCGCCGTTTTCTTTTTAAAAAACGAGATTTCTCCAGGTTGGAATGTCGAATTTTGCGCGGATTGGTTTTTGATGGCCTTTCAGGCCCCCTTGCTAGGGTTTCACCAAGTCACTCAAAAACAAACAAGATTTAACGTCGTTAATAACATCTTAAGGATCGAGTGGACTTTACGGCAGCCCTCAAGCTTTCATTCACCTGCAAGCGAGAAAGATGACTTTGCTCATCTCTCTCAGAAATTGCGGCAAACAAAGATTTCAGATGCGGTTTTTGAAGGAATTTTCAGATGCTCAAGATCAAGTCATTTCTTAAGAATGAGTCCGGCGCGACTGCTGTCGAATATGGTCTCATCATTGCAATGGTTGCTGCGGTCTCCATGACGACTTGGAAGACCATCGGCCAGAATCTCGCGACACATTGGTCGGCTGTCGAAAAAGTTATTCCGTCTGATGTCGCAGACATTGTGCGCGCCCCTCGATACGACAATACAACCGGCAATCCGGCCACGACCGGCGCAATAAATTAAGCCGAATTCCGTATCTGAAATTCCTCATGATGAAACGTCGCGGGTTCAACACCCGCGACGGACAACAAGAGGAAACAGAAGTGCGGAAAATACGTCACTTTTTGAGGATGCGAGCAATGAGAAAAACATTTGCATGTGATGAACAGGGAGCGACAGCTGTTGAATATGGTTTGATCATTGCCATGATTGCGGCTGTCTCTATGACAACATGGAAAACCATCGGACAAAATTTGGCGACACATTGGTCAGCAGTGGAAAAAGTGATCCCATCTGATGTTGCAGATATTGTGAGAGACCCACGGTTCGACAACACCACGGGCAATCCAAGCACGGCTGGGCCTATCGATTAAATCAAATCTTCAATTTGAAATTCTCTCTTGCAGGTTGCATAGCGCTCCCCCGCGGACCGTCATCGCAACTTGAATAAGCACCCACCTTCCCTCAGCCTGACGCTTTGCTAATGCAAAATCTGGCTCAGGAAGAGCTTTGTCCGCTCATGCTGCGGATTTGAGAAAAACGCCTCTGGCGCATTGGCTTCGACAATCTGCCCTTGATCCATAAAGATGACGCGATCAGCCACCTGACGCGCAAATCCCATTTCATGCGTCACGCAAAGCATGGTCATGCCTTCCTGCGCAAGCGACACCATTGTGTCGAGCACTTCTTTCACCATTTCAGGATCAAGCGCTGACGTTGGCTCATCAAACAGCATGATTTTAGGATTCATGCAAAGCGAGCGCGCAATCGCCACACGCTGCTGTTGACCACCCGATAATTGGCCGGGATATTTATGCGCCTGCTCGGGGATTTTCACCCGAGTCAGATAATGCATGGCAATGTCTTCAGCCTCTTTCTTCTTCATCTTGCGCACCCAAATTGGCGCGAGTGTGCAATTTTCCAAAATGGTCAGATGCGGAAAGAGATTGAAATGCTGGAACACCATGCCGACTTCACGCCGCACTTCGTCAATGCGCTTCAGATCATTGGTCAATTCAACACCATCGACCACGATCTGGCCCTGCTGATGCTCTTCCAGCCGATTGATGCAGCGGATCATGGTTGATTTGCCAGAACCTGAGGGCCCGCAAATGACGAGTTTCTCGCCGCGTTTCACGGTGAGATTGATGTCACGCAGCACATGAAACTGGCCATACCATTTATTCATGGCGGTGATTTCAATGGCGGTCTCAGTCATGATCAAAAATCCTAGCGGCGGCGCCCGGCATTCAAACGCTGTTCCATCATTTGGGAATAGCGTGACATGCCGAAACAGAAGAGGAAATAGAAAGCGGCAGCGAATGTATAGACGGTCGGTGAGACAGTCGGCCCGGTCCAAAC
>CAWUNF010000354.1:0-2501 GCA_963923195.1 uncultured Hyphomicrobiales bacterium
GTGAAAATTCTCAACCGCTTGCTGCGCGACATAAGCGAGCACCGCATAAGCGCCACCAAATGTCACGACCGCCATTTTGGAAAAGAAAATAGCAATTTGCGAAAAAACATGGTCTGGGCCGAGCAATGCGATGAGTGCAGCGACAGGCACAAGCCAGAGCAAAGCTGCACCAACAGCGCCAAACATGGCGCCTGCGCGCGCTGATTGTGTGAGATGTGCGGCATCATCCAACAGGCTTGGCGCATCTTGTTTGGGTGCTGTGCCATGTGCATGTCCGCCTAAGAAAGCGGGATGTTCCATACGCGCGCCGACATATCCAAGAATGCCTGCCACCAGAATGACGAGCGGAAAGGGCAGTTGAAAAATAAAAAGTGCAATGAAGGCCGCGCCTGCAAAAATTTGCATGATGCGATTTTTCAACGCGCGTTTGCCCACACGCATGACAGCTTCCACAACAATGGCAAGAACAGCCGCTTTGAGGCCAAAGAAAAGCGCGGCAATAAAACCAACCGAGCCAAACAAAGCATAAATATAGCTCAAAGCCATAATAGCGATAATGCCGGGCAGAATGAACAAGAGGCCTGCCGCCAATCCGCCACGCACACCATGCATGAGCCAGCCAATATAAGTCGCAAGTTGCTGCGCTTCAGGGCCGGGCAGTAACATGCAATAATTGAGCGCATGGAGAAAACGTGTTTCTGAAATCCAGCGTTTTTCTTCGACAATAATGCGATGCATGACCGCAATTTGTCCGGCTGGCCCGCCAAAAGACAGGGCCGCTACGCGCGCCCAAACGCGCAAAGCCTCGTTGAAAGAAATGCCGTGATGTTGCATGAGATCAAATTCGCTGATGTGCTTCGCTTTGGCTCGCATAAAGCGGGGCGCGTGGGTGGATGTCAATCATTGCTGACGCGCCCTCTTTGATCGGATAAAAGAGCGCATCAATTGAGGATTTTTAAAAATGGCCGCTCGCCCGCCCGTTGCTTTTCTGCCCTCGCCCCCGCCTCATTGGGTGGGTGATGGTTTTCATGTTGTGCCGCTCTTTGCTGATCTTGCCTTTCGCGAAGAGGTGAGCCCCTTTCTCATGCTTGATTATGCCGCGCCGACAGAATTTCCGCCGCGCGACAAGCCACCGGGTGTTGGTGCGCATCCTCATCGCGGTTTTGAGACGGTGACGATTGTTTATCACGGCGAGATTGAACATCGTGATAGTGCGGGCAATAGCGGAACGATTGGCCCCGGCGATGTGCAATGGATGACAGCAGGTTCAGGTTTGCTGCATGAGGAATTTCATTCGCGCGCGCAAACCAAGCGCGGTGGCCTTGTTTCGATGGCGCAGCTCTGGGTCAATCTGCCAGCCAAAGATAAATCAGCACCGCCCGCCTATCAGACCATTCTTAATGCGCAGATTCCTATTGTTGAATTGGGCAATGGCAGTCGCTTGCGCGTGGTGGCAGGTGCTTATGGCGCAGCCAAAGGACCAGCGCGCACTTTTTCAGATTTGCATGTTTGGGATGTTGAGCTGAAAGCGGGGGCAGAGATTCTTTTACCAATTGCGACGGGCGATAATGTCATGGTCGCGCATTTTGCCGGGACATTGCATGTGGCTGCACAAGACTTGCCGCAGCCGGGCCTGCTCATGTTTGGCCCACAAGGTGAGGGCATTGCTTTGCAGGCCAAGTCTGATGTGAAACTCTTGGTGCTTGCTGGAAAGCCGCTGAATGAGCCCATTTCTCACTACGGGCCTTTTGTCATGAATACGGAAGCGGAGATCAAACAAGCGATTGCTGATTTCCGCGCGGGCAAAATGGGAAGCCCGGATGATTTCGACGCTTAAGGCGCGTTGCGAATTGTTCCGGCATCTGACACGTCATAGCCGGTCAGTTCTGCTGCGCGTTTGATGAAGCGATCTTGCCGCAGAAGGGCCAGCAAAGCTTGCATGGGTGGCCGGAAGAAATCAGCTTGGCGCATGAGCAAATCGAAATGTTCAAATTGCAGCGGCACGAAATCCAATCGTGCGGCTTTCGCCGCCGAGCGCGTGGCAATGCCACAATCAGCCTTGCCGCTCGCCACTGCATTGGCGAGATCTGGCCCGGTGAGACAGGGCGGCAGCAAGCGATTTAAATTTGCAGCACTGGGGCCGATGCGCTGCAACATGACGTCGAGCAGCATTTGCGCGCCCGCCCCTTTCTGGCGCACGGCCATGCTGGCGCGCTTGCCGAGCACATCATCAAGCGAGCGAATATTTTTCGGATTGCCGGGCTGAACCAAGAGGCCTTGCTCGCGCTTGGCGAAAGAGACCAGCACGCCATCATGGAGCCCTGCGAGCCGCGAAACCGCGCGCGGATTGGCATCTTCCACATCAGCCGCATGATAATGAATGGCCGCGGCCAAAACTTCGCCGCGCAGCAGGCGCTCAACACCCGTTTCAGACCCCTCGGGCAGGCTCGCCAAGCCAGAGTTTGATTCGCGCAAAGCCCATTCGAGCAGATTGTCTTGGC
>CAWUNF010000355.1:0-2498 GCA_963923195.1 uncultured Hyphomicrobiales bacterium
TCGATCACGTCACGAATGACGCGCTCAATGGCCCCATCCAATTGCTCCAGCGTCACATCGGGCGCGGGCATGGCGTAAAACCAGAAGCGCGTCTCATCGAGCGCTGTGCCCATATAATAGCATTCAGCCGCCACCGCGATTTTCTCATCCATCACCAAACGGCGATAGAGCAAGCTTGTCGCACCGCCCCCCAGCAAATGCGCGAGCGCTTCCAAGGCTTCGGCCTCGCCCTTTTCTGCCGTGCGATAGGACGGCACGAGATAGACGGTTTGATGCGAGGGCTGTTCAACCTTTTCATCCGCCAAAGTCACCAAACGATGCGCGCGGGGCTCCGGCTCGCGCGGGCGTTTGCGCTGTGGCGCATCGCCGCGCGCAGGGATCGCGCCATAAATGCGCGTGGCAAGTTCACGCACGTCTGCTTCGCCCACATCGCCAGCAACAATCAGGATCGCATTTTCGGGCGTGTAGAAGCGGTCGTAATAATCAAGCGCATCGGTGCGACCGAGATCTTCAATCTCATGCTGCCAACCAATGATCGGCTTGCCATAAGGATGATGCGTATAGAGTGCGGCCTGCATGGCCTCATGCAATTGCGCCGATGGATCGCTGTCGGTGCGCATGCGGCGCTCTTCCAACACGACATCGCGTTCGGGCGCCACAATCTCGTCGGTCAAAACGAGATTCTTCATGCGGTCGGCTTCATATTCCATCACGACCGGCAAATGCGCCTTGGGCATGCGCTGGAAATAGGCCGTGTAATCATTCGAGGTGAAGGCATTTTCTTGCCCACCGAGTTCGGCGACCAATTCAGAGAAATAGCCTTTGGGGTGTTTCTCTGTGCCCTTGAACATCAAATGTTCGAGGAAATGCGCAATGCCGGATTTGCCCGCCGGATCATCCGCCGAACCATTGCGATACCACACCATATGCGTGATGACCGGCGCGCGATGATCAGGGATCACCACGACTTCCATGCCATTGTCGAGGCGGAAATGGGAAATGGTGGGCCCTGCGCTGCCGGAAGCGGATGGGCTGGCAGCGGGCGTGAGGCTGATCGAAGACAGACGACCTGACATGCAATGTCCGATACAGACGTTGAGAAACAAAACCGCCGCCTCAAGGTCACCCCCGGGGCGGCGGGACATCAGCCAATATAGGCGCAAGGGAAAAGAAAATTCACCCCCGCAGCCTCACGAAGCCTTTACTCGCGCTCGCGGCGGCGACGGGCTTCTTCAATGGCTTGGGCGCGCGCATCATCCAAATTGTCGTCAGGCCTAGTTTCGAAGGTATATTTCTGAATTGTTGTAGGCTTGCGATAGCCCGTCGGTGGCTCGGTGAGCGCTTTGCGCGGCGGCTCCACGCCAACGGCCAAAACGGCTTTGTCATCAGCCGAGGCCGAGCGGGCATTGCGCAAATCTTTCCACATAGCTTCCTGATTGCAGGGGCGGCCAAGCGGCGTGTCGCAATCCTTATCTGCCACAGCTTGCTGCGTTTTATTGGTACGCACGCGGTCGAGTTCGGTGCGGCTCACGGGGTTCCAGACTTCGTCCACGCGTTCTTTGGAATTGGCCAATTTCTCGGCCTCGCGGCGGGCGATTTCCTGATCTTTCGGCCAGGATTGCGCACGCTTGGCGGCCGGCTCTTGCGGCTGCGGCAGGGCCTTGCGGTCATTCGGCACCACGAGGGGGGCGCGCTCACGATATTGAATATTGGCCTCAACAGGCTGATCGCCCGGCATGACGAGATCGAGCACGCTTTCCAGCACGCTCGCCTTACCATCGTCATCCAGAGCATGAGCGGGCGCAGCAACGCCCAAAGCCAAGGCGCAAGCACCGGCCAAGAGAAGCCCGGCGCGAGAGGAGTAAATCCCTGATTTCATGGCCGTATCCATCTTTACTGGCAAATTTGGGTCGCTCGTCCCGGCATGGAGGGGCGCCTGATCTCTCAAGCAACCAGCCCATAGCGGCATTTTAGTGGCAGGCCTTAAGTTTCAGGCTTTACCACTGGGGTTGAGAAGGATTCATACAGAAGAAGCCCGACCCCCGCAACGATGCCAACGTCAGCAAGGTTAAACACGTACCAAGAGAAGGCACCGATATGGAAATGGAAGAAATCGGCCACCGCCCCATAAAGCGCCCGGTCGATGCCATTGCCAATCGCCCCGCCGATAATAAGGCCAAGCCCAAGCCCGGAGCACTGTGTCTGCGCCCGCCAGAGCCAGATGATGAGAAACAGGGTCGCCAGAGCCGTCACGCCCAAAAGGACATAAAGCTCAAGGTCACTATCCGCCTCAAAAAGCGAATAAGAAACGCCCTTGTTCCAGGCCATGACGAGATCAAAAAAGGGCAGAACCCGCACCGGCTGGCGACTCGTAATGTCATAGACATTAAGCATCCAAAGCTTATGCGCCTGATCGACGAGCAGCATCAGAAAAGCAGATGCACCGCCAAGCAAGCGCACCTTGGTCTGAGCAGTCGCAATCAGCGCGGGCTCGCTCA
>CAWUNF010000356.1:0-2495 GCA_963923195.1 uncultured Hyphomicrobiales bacterium
CCAATGACTTGCCCCAAAGCCTCGCGGTAACGCATGAAGGCGGAGCGCGCCAAAACATCAACCTGCGCACCTGCATCATTAATGTAATATTCGCGCGTGACGTCATAGCCTGCAAAGGCCAGAAGATTGGCGAGCGCATCGCCAAAAACAGCGCCGCGACCATGACCCACATGCATCGGGCCGGTTGGATTGGCCGAGACATATTCAACATTGACTTTGCCGGGGATCGGCTTGCCCTGGCCAAAGGCCTTGTCCGTCAGCGAGATGCGCATGACGCGGGCAAAGACATCGGCTTTCAGGCGAATATTGATAAAGCCGGGACCGGCAACTTCCGCGCGTTCAACATCGCCATCTTGGGCCAGCGCATGAGCAATTTCGGTCGCCAATTCGCGCGGATTGGGGAAGCTCGCCTTGGCTTCTTTCGCATAGACCATTGCAGCATTGGTCGCGAGATCGCCGTGAGCAGCATCTTTGGTTGGCTCCACCACGAAGCGGCCAAGATCGAGATCGCCCGGCAGACGGCCGGAAGCGGCAATCGCGCGCAAAATAGTGGCGACACGGGTCTGGAACTCGGCAAAGAGATTCATGGGGGCTACGGGCTCAGGTGTGAAGAAAGTCAGGCCGGGGCCTAACCCAATTCCGCCGGGCCGTCAAAAAACCTAAGATTTGGCAAGGCCCGCCAGCTCATCCACCCGATCCTGCACGCAGGCGCGGAATTCCGCCCGGACATATTGCTTTTCCTCCTCATTGAGATTGCGCCCCAAAGCATTGCGGCTCGAGGCCAGCAATTGCCGGTCAATCTCAAAGGGGATGCTACGGGTTTTTTCAACGTAATCGAGAATGGATTGAAGCTCTGAAGCCAGAAGACCATCAGCCATGACTTCTGGTACATCCTCCAATTCCGTGATCGCACTTATAGCAGGCTCTGAAGCACCATCGGACTGCCGCTGGGCGAGGAAACCCGCAACCACATCACGCGTCCATTCGCTCACCGTATCCACTTCCAAACGCAAGGCGATGGCTTGATTGGCCCGACTGGGTTCAATGCCCAAGAGATGAACCCGCACGCCTAGGCTTTGCGCGATTTGAACCGCAAGCCGCAGACCATCATCCGCCGTCACCAAAACCGCATCGGAAATGGCGCGCTGGCGTGCGAGTTCGAGCAGATCATTGACCAAAAGCGAATCGACGCCCCGATGCTGGCCCGTCTTGCTCAACACACCGAGGCGCAATTTGACATCATCCACTTCCCCCAAACGTGCTTGATCAGAGGTGAGATAAACGCCCGGTAAAGCACCGTCATACCAATAGATGCGCAAGAGCGAACAGCCGACGGCTTTCGATTTGGCAAAATTGACAAGCACATCGCGCACCCGACGCGGATCTAACGACAAAGATGTGCGCGAGAGTTTTTCTCCAGCAATTGCCACGCTGCCTTGCGCGAAGAAATAGCCAGCATCGACGAAAATTGCGACGCGTTCCATGATGAAAATCCAAAAAGCAAAAAAGGGTAAGGGCTCCCGCAGGAGCCCTTTAAGCTGCTACGCCTTAAAATAGTCGACGTACCAGACTGCTAAAATTATGGGCTTGCGCGCTCTTGGCGTCAAGTCAATGGCGTTAAATTGCATTGACAGAGCTAGTGAAATTACACGCCCTTGAAACTCAAACGTAATTCTGGTGCATGGCCAAACAAACGGCGATGTTCTTCAAGGCAATAACGATCCGTCATGCCTGCGATATAATCACGCACCAGCCGCATGAATTCGCCTTGGACATCTGGTCCATTGATCGCGCGGGCGGCTTGCGTCCATTCGCTCGGCATTTTTGAAGGATCATTCAGGAAAGCTTCAAAAAGGGCGCGCACCACATCCCCCGCCTCTTGGCGCAACGTCATAATGCGTGGATGGCGATACATATGCGGATAGAGAAAATCTTTCATCGCCCGATCGGCCGCCACCATTTGCTCGGAAAATGTCACGACGGGCCGATCAGCCCCGCGCACATCAGCAGCGCTTTGTGGTTGAAGCTTTGTGAGCCGACGGTGGCTTTCGGAAATCACATCTTCGACAAAGCGCGTGATGATGCGCCGTCCCAATTCATGAATGACGCGTGAGCGCTCCAATTGCGGATGGGCTATTTCAATCTCGCGCACGAGATCGCCCACAAAGGGCACGTCTTTCAAATCTGCAAGAGTGAAGAGACCCGCCCGCAAACCATCGTCCACATCATGCGTATTGTAGGCAATATCATCGGCAATGGCCGCGGCTTGCGCTTCAGCACTGGCGAAGGTGAAGAGATCAAGCTTGTGCCGGGAATCATATTCTAAAATTTCATGCGGCACGCCGCGCTTGGCGTAGCGATCAATGGCCTCGCCCTTGGCATTGGTCAGGGGGCCATTATGTTTGACGAGACCCTCCAGCGTTTCCCACGCCAAATTCAACCCATCATATTGCGCATAGCGATGCTCAAGCTTGGTGACGATGCGAAGCGCCTGC
>CAWUNF010000357.1:0-2491 GCA_963923195.1 uncultured Hyphomicrobiales bacterium
TCCTCTCTGGTCTCGTGGGCTCGGAGATGTGTATAAGAGACAGGAATGGCACGACCAAAGTTGCTGTCATTGTGCCAAGCGTCAGCGTGTTCAAAATCGAATCACGGAAAGATCCGGGCTTGAGCAAAGCTTCATAATTTTCGAGTGAAAGCCGCGTAAAAGCCTCCAATGAAACACCGCCATAAAAAGGCTGGAAGGAAGTAAAAGCCAGCATCAAGACCGGGATAATTGTCACGCATAAGAAGAGAATGACAAGAATGGCGGAAGCTGGATAACGCCACGGGCCCAAATCAATCACACGCGGGCGAAAACCTTTGCCCGTGATTGTTTGGTAGCGTTTGGCATTTTTCGACAATTGGTTTTGCCAAAACATCAACGCCAGCAAAATAATCACCAAGCAAACAGAATAAGCACCAGCCTCACCATAATTGGCTGAACCGGCTGAGCGTGAGCTTTGATAAATCATCGTTGTCAGAACACTGACATTGCCGGCAAGACCCACAAGGGCTGGCACTTCAAATGATTCAAATGCTTTCACGAAAATCAAAAGCGTCAGGCCCGCAAGCGCTGGAAAGGCCATGCGCAGACTGATGCGCATGAAAGCCCCAAAAGGGCTTGCGCCCGACATCATGGCCGCTTCTTCAAATGATGCATCTGTGGAGCGCAAAACGGCGGACATCAGCAAGAAAGTGAGCGGCACAAAGCCCACGCCCTCGATCAACATCATGCCCCAAAGCGAATAAACATCGAGCACTTGCGGGGTTTGAAATAAATGCGCAAGCAAATCATTCACCGGGCCAGAGCGCCCCAGCAATAAGAGCCATGCAACAGTGTAGAGAATATGCGGCACGCCAAGCGAAATAATGGCCGCTAAAAATGCAAGCTTGCGACCGGGCGCATTGGTGCGCTCAACAATCAAAGCCTGTACCGTGCCAATGACAATGGCAATCAGCGCCGAACCACAGGCGTAAATCACCGTATTGATCAGGCTTGGAAGAAAGAGCCTGCCATTCACCAATTGCTGATAAAAGCGCGTGGTGAAGGCCCCAGGCGATCCATCTGGCAAAGTTTCATGAAAACTCGCATTCACCAGAAAGATGGTGGGTGGCACGATGGCAAACAGCAAAAGCGCGATGAGAATCGCCACCACGGGCGAAACGCGCCAATGTTCAAAGCGATGAAAAAAGCTGCCTGAGCCCGCCAAAGATCTGTCTTCAACCTGCATGGTCACGATGCGATATCACCTTAGCGGAAGCGCTCTTCCCAGATTTTTTGGGAAGATTCATAATAGCGGTTGAGCTTTTCAGAGCCGACGAACAATTCCTGCTTGCCTGCATGTTGCGGCACGACGGGCGCCAAAGTCTCTAACGGCGCGACATCGGGTCGGACTGGGAAATATTCTGCCTTAGCGAAAATTTCCTGACCTTCTTTGGAGAGAATAAAATCAGCAAGCAACATAGCTGCATGGGGATGGCGCACACCCTTGGGCACAACCATTGTGCCAGCCGTGGATGGCACGGGTTCCAAAAGCGCCGTATTGACAGGCGCGCCCTTGGCTTTGCTGATCAGCGGATGATGCGCAAAAATATTGAGCGCAATCGGAATCTCACCTGCGATCACGCGATCGACCAATGTGCGCGCGCTGCCAGAACCAAAATTGATAATTTTTTGCTCAGCCAGTTTAGCAAAATATTCCTGCGCTTTGTCTTCACCGCGCGACAGACGAATCGTGGTGATGAAAAGTGGCGTGCCGCTGGATGTATTGATGCGCCAAGCAATCTTGCCCTTCCATTTGGGATCGAGCAGATCATCATAGGTTTTTGGCACCTGATCAGGTGGCACAAGCTTGGTATTATAAGCCATGCCGAAATAGCTAATGCGCGAGCTTGCCCAATTGCCACGCGGATCGCGATAGATTTCTGGCAAATCATTGGTGGCCGGCGTTGAAAAAGGCACTGTTAGCCCCGTCTCAACCGCCAATTCACCAACACCTGTTCCTTCCACCAAATCCGCCACGACATTTTTAGCGCGCACTTCGGCTGAAAGCTTAGCGACAATTTCTTCTGTATCCGCGCGCCAATAGGTGAGTTTCACAAAGGGATATTTCTTCATGAATGCTTCAGCCATTGGGCGCAAAGCCTGATTCACAATGGCCGCTGAATAAATAACAACCTGACCTTCTTTCTTCGCACCTTCTAAGAGCAAGCGCTCACGATCTGGCGAACGATTGGTAAGAATAGATAGGTCTTGAGCCTGCGCGGAAGCAAGCCCCACCAGGCTTGCAAACAGGCTTGCAAAAATCAGCTTTTTTGTCGGGCGCTTGTTCATCAAAAAATCCTTTCGCCGCTTAGGCGTGATCGGGGCCCTTCCAGCGCACGCCGGAACCGGGGCCCTTGGTCAAATGCAAAACGCCATTTTCGATTTCAATGCCGTCGAAAGGATCATCCAAGAGACGCGCAAATTCGCCCAATTCGCACGCATAATCGACACC
>CAWUNF010000358.1:0-2471 GCA_963923195.1 uncultured Hyphomicrobiales bacterium
GAAAATCTACAAAACCGCGCCAGCCGCCTATGAGCTGGTGGGGCGGCAGTTTGGAACGGCACCTGAAGAGGTTACCTTTCTCTCCTCGAACCGCTGGGATATAGCGGGCGCAACGGCTTTTGGCTTTGGCTGCATTTGGGTGAACCGGGGCGGCCTGCCAGATGAATATGGCGATCTCGCCCCCCAAAGGGTGGTGAAAAGCCTTGATGCGCTTCTGGCGTAAACGGGAACGGAAATGTTGCAGCCTCGCGTTTTGAATACGGTCGCAGATTTGCGTCGCCAATTGGCACATTGGCGCCGCCGCCGCGAGACCGTCGCACTTGTGCCAACAATGGGCGCTTTGCATGAGGGGCATATTTCGCTTGGCCGCATCGCACAGAGGCGCGCCGATCATGTCATCTACACAATCTTCGTGAACCCGACGCAATTTGCGCCGAATGAAGATTTCTCGGCCTATCCGCGCACGTTTGAATCTGATTGCGCGAAACTGGCTGAGCTTGGCGCGGATGCTGTCTTCGCGCCCACACCCGCCATTATGTATCCAGAAGGCTTTGCCACCACGATCACACTCTCAGGCCCTGCGACAGCCGGTTTGGAAGATCGTTTTCGCCCGACCCATTTTGCGGGCGTGGCCACTGTTGTTGCCAAACTTCTCATTCAAGCCATGCCGGACCTTGCGATCTTTGGCGAAAAGGATTTTCAGCAGCTCGCTGTCATTCGCCAACTCGCACGCGATCTTGATCTGCCGATCACGATTGCCGGAGGCCCGACTTTGCGCGAGGCTGATGGTCTGGCCATGTCCTCACGCAATGTCTATCTCTCTGCAGAAGAACGCGCGACCGCTCCGCTCTTGCAACGTGTCTTGAGCGAAGCAGCCGCCGCTATCACCGCAGGTGAAGATGCGGAGCCTGTTTTGACTTATGGACGCGAGCGCATTGCCCAAGGCGGCTTTGAACTCGATTATCTGGAATGGCGTGATGCGACGAGCCTCGGCCTCGCCTCACGTGACAAAGCCTCGCGTCTGCTGGTGGCAGCGCGCATTGGCAAAACGCGCCTCATCGACAATGTCGGTGTGGCGGCGGGAGTATGACCATGAGCTATGCCAATGATGCGCCCATGAAGAAGCAAGTGACGCTCGCCGAACTTGGCCGTATGCGGGCCAATGGTGAGAAGATCGCTATGCTCACCTGCTATGATGCGAGCTTTGCGGCTTTGCTCGAACGCGCAGGCCTTGATGTGCTGCTGGTTGGCGATTCAATGGGCAATGTGTTGCAAGGCCACAAGACCACATTGCCGGTGACACAAGAGCAGATGGAATATCATGTGGCCTGTGTCGCCCGCGCGAATACGCGCTGTTTCATCATCGCCGATATGTCTTTTGGCACGTATCAAGAAAGCCCTGAACAGGCGATGCGCAATGCCGCCAAACTCATGGCGGCTGGTGCGCATATGGTGAAACTGGAAGGCGGCCGCCATATGGCCTCAACCGTGCGCTTTTTGGTGGAACGCGGTGTGCCGGTTTGCGCGCATATTGGTCTGACGCCGCAATCGGTCAATGCGCTCGGTGGTTATCGCGTGCAGGGTTCGAATGAAGAAGCCGCTCTCATCTTGCGCGAAGATGCCCATGCTTTGGAAGAAGCAGGTGCGGCGCTTGTTGTGCTCGAAATGATCCCGGCAGCATTGGCGCGAGACATTACCTCCGCGCTCAAAACAATGGCGACCATTGGCATTGGCGCAGGCGTTGATTGCGACGGGCAAGTGCTGGTGCTGCACGATATGCTCGGCGTCTATCCCGGCAAGAAGCCGCGCTTCACCAAGGATTTTATGGTCGGCAGCGCGAGCATTGAAGCGGCCGTGAAGGCCTATGTCGATGCGGTGAAGTCTGGCGCTTTTCCGGCGCCAGAACATTCTTATTAGTCCAATCAACAAAGACGCGCAGACCCCCACCCGTCATGCTGCGCATGACACCCTCCCCACAAGGGGGAGGGTTTAAGCACACACGCTACCTAATCCCTCTCCCCCTTGTGGGGAGAGGCTAGGAGTGGGGGTCTAGTTACTTTGCAAAGTAAGGCGCGTTACCCCGCCAGCGCATCCAAAATGCGCGCCCATGAGCGCGCGCCTTTGGTGAAGGAACTCATCTCATATTTTTCATTCGGTGAATGGATGCGGTCATCATCCAGACCAAAGCCAATCATCAAAGCATCAATGCCGAGATCTTTTTTGAACAGGCCGACAATTGGGATCGACCCGCCCGAGCCTGACAAAACCGGCTCCTTGTTCCATTCGGCATGAAGTGCGCGGCGCGCCCGCGCCAAAGCTTCTGACGAGAAGGGCAGCGTCAACGCAGGTGAGGCGCCATGCGAGAGAAACTCCACTTTGCAATCAGCCGGCAATCGCGCTTTCACAAAATCTCGAAAGCTCGCAACGACTTTGTCGGGATCTTGCTGGCCCACAAGACGGAACGAAAATTT
>CAWUNF010000359.1:0-2460 GCA_963923195.1 uncultured Hyphomicrobiales bacterium
GCAAACTCCCTCCCCCTTGAGGGGAGGGTGGTCTGCATAGCAGACCGGGTGGGGGTCTGCGCATCTATGTCATTGGTTTTCTGGATTGCTTCGCTTCGCTCGCAATGACGGGCCAAAGATTGCAATTTCTCCAGCGTCATTGCGAGGAGCCGAAGGCGACGCGGCAATCCAGTCGATTATTTTTCCTTTGTGGAATTTTTCCATTTCTCGACGAGGAGCGTGAGAAATGATCCGGTGGCAAAAGATGTTCCTGCCAAGCTCAATGTCTTGATGTCATGAATATCCATGACAATAGTTAGCAGTGACATCGCAAGGAGAATGAAAAGCCAAACTGATTCTTTGTCAGGAAAGATTTTCTTCAGCATGACGATGCTCCAAAATGAATAAATAAAAAAGCAAAGGGCCGCTTTCGCGGCCCTTGTCTTAATCAAACGATCTTAATCGACAAATCCGGCAGCTTGTCGATGGAGACGGTGATCACGTCGCCCTTTACAACTGGGCCAACATTTTCCGGCGTGCCGGAATAGATGACATCGCCGGGGAAGAGTTCAAAGGCTTCCGACAATTTGGCGATCTGTTCTGCCACACTCCAGATCATATGGGTGAGATCAGACTTCTGCTTCACCTCGCCATTGACGGAGAGCTGGATCTTGCCGCTCTGGAAATGGCCGACCTTTTCGACCGGATGGATTGGGCCAATTGGCGCGGAATGATCAAAAGCCTTGCCGATTTCCCACGGCTTCTTTTCATCACCTGCTGCGCGCTGCAAATCGCGACGCGTCATGTCGAGGCCCACCGCATAGCCGAAGACATGATCGAGCGCTTTGTCGACGGGAATATTCTTGCCGCCCATTTTCAGCGCCGCCACGAGTTCGGCTTCATAATGATAATTCTTCGTCAGCGATGGATAGGGATGATCAGCGATTTCACCAATCTTCACATTTTGAATCGCATCGGTTGGCTTTTGAAAGAAGAAGGGCGGCTCGCGTGTCGGGTCTGCACCCATTTCGCGCGCATGGGCAGCGTAATTGCGGCCGATGCAATAAATGCGGCGCACTGGAAAAACATCTTCAGTGCCAACAATGGGGATCAAAGTGGGCTTCACGGAAAAGATTGGTTTGCTCATGCCGCTCTTGCTCCTGTTAAAAAATCAAAGTGCCAGTCGGCCTATAAGCCGGGTTCTGTATGGCGCGGATTGCTCCGCACGTGACGGCCATTCCTCTGGGACGATTGTTACCAATCGCCTCTAGCAACCAACCCGGACGACGACCCAAAGACAGGCCCGATATGCTTTCGCATATCTTGTCATCCCTATTCGGTTTTGCTCCCGGTGGGGCTTGCCATGCGGTCTTCATTGCTGAAAACCCGGTGCGCTCTTACCGCACCTTTTCACCCTTACCTCGGCCTTAAGCCGGGGCGGTTCAATCTCTGTGGCGCTATCCCTAAGGTCACCCTCGCCGGATGTTATCCGGCACCGTGTCTCTATGGAGCCCGGACTTTCCTCTGCTTCACAGCAGCGACCGTCCGGCCGACTGGCCTTGGCTCTCTAGAGAGCCTTGCGAAGCCGGTCAAGTTTGCGGCCAAGCTTGCCTCTTTGATCCTGATCAGATGACATTCATCTTGAGTGTGGTTTCTTCCCTTTGAGAGTTGAGAGAAGGAGGTGCCTGATGAAGAAATTTCTCCTCGCAGCATCCATTCTGGCGGCTTTGCCGCTGGCTGGCTGCAACACACCGGGCGAGCGCGCGACAAGCGGCGCTTTGATTGGTGGCGCGACGGGTGCGGCCATTGGTGGTTTGGCGACAGGCCGCGGCTCGGGTGCTCTGGTGGGTGGCGCTTTGGGCGCGGCGACTGGCGCAGTGATTGGCGCCAATACATCGCCAGAAGAGCGCCGTCGCTGCACGCGTTACGCCTATGATCAATATGGTGAGCGCTATTGTGTGCGCTGGGTGCGTTACTAAGATGATGAAGCCCCCTCCCAAGTGGAGGGGGTTTTGTTTATGAAGGCTCTATGAGCCAGCCCAAACCGGATTCGCCACGAGCCGCAAAAGTCTTTGCTTCGCCCAATCATGGCGAGCGTAAGGGCGCGGCTCCCGATATGATCCTCATTCATTACACAGGCATGCCAACAGGTGCGGAAGCGCTGCAGCGCCTCACCAATCCTGTGTCGGAAGTCTCCGCGCATTATTTCATTTGGGAAGATGGTGGCATTTTGCAGCTCGTGCCAGAGGCGCGCCGCGCGTGGCACGCAGGTGTCGCCACATGGGCTGGCGAGAGCGATATTAATTCGCGCTCCATTGGCATTGAGATCGTCAATCCCGGCCATGAAGGCGGCTCGCCTGATTTCACGGCTGAGCAGATTGAAGCGACGATTGCACTCTGCGCCGATATTCGCGCACGCTACATGATCCCGCAGCATCGTGTGCTGGCCCATTCCGATGTCGCACCTGCGCGCAAATGCGA
>CAWUNF010000360.1:0-2452 GCA_963923195.1 uncultured Hyphomicrobiales bacterium
CCTTCCAGAAGAAGGATGCGGATCTTGTCCTTAGAGAGCGAAAGCTGCTGATTATGGCCCTGCATGGTCCTCGTGACCCCGGTGAGCTTGAATGGAAATGGCGTTCTAAACCCTATTTTGATTGACGCAACCTCGAAGCGCTGTCACAAGACCCTTGTCCTCGTCCTGAGGCACTTTGCGCTCCAGTCGCGTCCGGCTTTTTAGGCTTTTGGCCCAAATCGCCCGCTGTCGAGTGCAGGGGCATCCCCCCGATTGACTGCCCGAGGAACGCGGGGCTGTCCCCCTGCTTACGGGCCCGCCCTGCCATTGGACGGCTGCGGCCACGCCTCAGTTTTGGAAAGTTTGATCCTTTGACACAATTTGCGGATCTCGGCCTCGCCGGGACCATCCTTCGCGCCCTGAGCGAAGAAGGCTATTCCACCCCGACCCCCATTCAAGCCAAAGCCATCCCGCCGCTGCTGCAAGGCCGCGACCTGCTCGGCATTGCCCAAACAGGCACAGGCAAGACAGCCGCTTTTGCCCTGCCCATTATCCAACGCCTTTTGGCTGACCCCACCCGCCCGGCGCCAACCACCGCCCGCGTGCTGGTGCTCGCTCCCACCCGCGAGCTCGTCGCCCAAATTGCCGAAAGCTTTAGGGCCTATGGCCGCCATGCGCGCCTGCGCGTCACCACCATTGTTGGTGGTGTTGGCCATAATCCGCAGGTGGAAGCCATGTCGCGCGGCGTTGATGTGCTGGTGGCAACGCCGGGCCGTCTGCTCGACCATATGGCGGGTGGCACGGTGAAACTTGCGCAGACGAAATTCGTTGTGCTGGATGAAGCCGATCACATGCTTGATCTGGGCTTTGTTGTGCCCATCCGTAAAATTATCTCGCGCCTGCCGAAAGAACGCCAAAGCCTGTTCTTCTCCGCAACCATGCCGCGCGAAATTGCAACACTCGCGAATGAGCTGCTCAGCGATCCGATTGAAGTCACGGTGACGCCCGTCGCCACAACGGCGGAACGCGTCGCGCAATCCGCCTATCTGGTCGATACCAAAGCCAAGCGCGATCTTTTGGTGGAATTGCTGCGCGCCAAGGATTTTTCGCGCACGATTGTCTTCACCCGCACCAAGCGCGGCGCTGACAAAGTGGCGCAATATCTTGTCGATGCCGGCATTGCTGCGGCTGCCATTCACGGCAATAAAAGCCAAGGCGCACGCCAACGCGCGCTGGCTGAATTTAAAGATGGTCGCACGGGCGTTTTGGTCGCCACGGATATTGCCGCGCGCGGCATCGATGTCGATCAAGTCTCGCATGTAGTGAATTATGAATTGCCGGATGTGGCGGAATCTTATGTCCATCGCATTGGCCGCACCGCACGTGCAGGCCATGAAGGCATTGCCATTTCATTCTGTGACAATGAAGAACGCCATCTTCTGCGCCAGATTGAAAAGCTCACACGCCAAGTGATTCCGCTCACAGATCGTCGCAGCGCACAAGGCAAGGCTGACGAGAATAAGGTGCAGCCACAAAAGCCGCGTCGCGGTGGTGGCGCAGGTGGTCGCCCGCATCACGGACAGAAACAAGGCGAACGCCCCCATCATGGCTTTCGTTCAGGCAATTCGAATGGCAAGTCTGCTGGCAAGTCCAATGGCAAGTTCAATGGCAATTCCACTGGCAAGCCGGGCGGCAAATCCAATAGCAAGCCTGGTGGTGGCGCTCAGCGCTTTGCTGGCGGGCCCAATCGCGAACGCCGCGAGCAAGGCACGCGTTAATTTCTCACTCAAAAACACGCGGGGGCTTATGCCCCCGCGCTGCGCGCTCAGGCCATTTGCGCCACATCAAAGAGCAGAGATTTAATTGTCACCGGCACCATGCCAGATGGCAAACGGATGCGGCCAATATCAACAAAATCAAAATCGCGCAGCGTGATGCCATCAATCACCAAAAGAGGTGAGGCCATTTTCATGTCATCGCGCAAAATATGGCCCAAAGTCAGCGCTGCATCGCCCTCCAACATCACATAAAGCGGCGCTCCCACCGCAATGCGATCATGCAATCCTTGCGCAATGCCATCGGCCAAAGCACGCAGACGCTGATATTCCGGCGCGCCGCGCCAACGAAAAGCCAAAGCAAAATCTTGGGCCGCATTCTCCAAATCAAAAGCTTTGCGATGAGTTTGAATGGCCGCCGCAATCTGATGCGAATTGAGATCGCCCATCAAAGAGACAGGCGGCATGAGCACAGGCAAATTGCGCCGCGGCAAGAGAAGCGAGTGATGCGAGATGAAACTCGTCTGCCCGCTCATCTGGACTGAAAATTCGGACGCACCCAAGGCAGTGGCGCGGATACATTCACCCGCTTCTTCTAAAGCTGTGGCAAGACGTTTCTCATCGAGAAGCCGCCGAATGGCGCGCCCAAGCCGGCGCCCCATATCTGAAAAATCGCGTGTCTCGCGGCCATAGACATA
>CAWUNF010000361.1:0-2441 GCA_963923195.1 uncultured Hyphomicrobiales bacterium
GTGAATGTGGCGCCTGAGGAGATTGATGACCGCAAAGCTGTTGTGGCGACGGTTGAGCCTGTGCGTCAGTTGGTGGCCCGCGCACGCATTGGCGGCACGTTGGCGAGCCTCAAAGTGCGCGAAGGCGATGTGGTGCAGGCGGGTCAGCAGATCGCTGTCATCGCAGACCAGAAGCTTGTGCTGCAGCTCGAGGCGCTAGACCAGCGGATTCGCTCACAAGAGGCGCAGCGCGATCAGGCCAAGGTCGATTTTGAGCGCGTTCAGGAATTGCAAAGCCGGGGCGTCAGCGCGCAGGCCCAGCTTGATCAGGTGCGCACGGCGCTGAATGTCGCTGAGCGCAATCTTTCTGCCATGCAGGCAGACAAGAATGTTTTGAACCAGCAAATGTCCGAAGGGGCCGTGCTCGCGCCGGGGAATGGCCGCGTATTGAATGTGCCTGTCTCACAGGGGCGTGTTGTCATGCCCGGTGAATCCATCGCCACTCTGGCAGAAGAGCGTTACATCTTGCGTCTCTCGCTGCCTGAACGTCACGCGCAAATTATGAAGGCCGGCGACACAGTTGAAATCGCTGCGCGTGGTGCGAAAGACATGACAATTGATGAGCGGCGCCGTGGCCAAGTTCGACTGGTTTATCCTGAAATCGTCGGCGGCCGGGTGATGGCTGATGTCGAAGTCGAAGGTCTGGGCGATTATTTCGTGGGCGAGCGCACACGTGTCTATGTGTCTACGGGTAAGCGTAGTGCATTCCTCGTTCCAGCTACGGCTGTTTATTCGCGTGTAGGGGCCTTTTTTGTGCGGTTAAAATCCGGCACCGAGATTGTGGTGCAGCCGGGTGAGCGCATGGGAGATCGTATTGAAATTCTCTCAGGCTTGCGCGCCGGTGATGTGGTGGTGACGCCATGACATTGGGCCTTTCTGGTCACCTGACCAAAACTTTCATCCGCTCCCCGCTGACGCCTCTTTTATTGCTTGCGGCAGTGATTGTTGGCTCCATTGCACTTGTGGCTCTCCCGCGCGAAGAAGAGCCGCAAATCAGCGTGCCTATGGTTGATATTTTGGTGCAGGCTAATGGCTATCGTGCTGAAGATGCGGTCGAGCTTGTCACGCGGCCCTTAGAAGATCTGGTTAAGGGCATCAACGGCGTCGAGCATGTCTATTCGCAGACGCAGGACGACCGTGTCATGGTCACGGCGCGTTTCTTTGTTGGCACATCGCAAGACAATGCGGTTCTGCGCGTTCACGATAAAATCCGCTCCAACATCATCAATCTCCCCAAGGGGATTCCTGAGCCTCTGATTGTCGGGCGTGGGATTGATGATGTCGCTATTCTTGTTTTGACCTTGTCGCCTAGAAAGGCGGTGGCAGATCATTGGACATCCAATGGTTTGGCGTCCGTCGCGCGTGAAATTCAGCACGATTTGTCGAAGGTCGAGAATATTGGCGGCATCAATGTCGTTGGTGGTGCGCCAGATCAGATCCGTATTGAGCCGGATCCGGAACGCCTGTCTGTTTTTGGCGTGACGTTGAACCAACTGGCTGACAAAATTGCCAATGCCAATCGCACATTTCAGCCGGGCGCCTTTCGCACCAATGGCGCTTCTGTGCCTGTGGTTGTCGGGCAAAGCCTGTCAGGCGTGCCAGATATTGGTTTGCTCTTACTCACCACGCGTGATGGTCGGCCTGTCTATGTGAAAGATGTGGCTGATGTGCGTGTGGGCGCAGATCAGGTTGAAAATTACACATTCACCTGGATGCCGGACGGGAAGGGCGGTCTTGATCGTCTGCCATCTGTCAGTATTGCGCTTGCCAAGCGCAAGGGCGCTAATGCTGTTGATGTGGCTGAAGATATTTTACATCGCGTCGAAATTTTAAAAAGCAAGCTTATCCCTGCTGATGTCGATGTCTCTGTCACGCGAAATTATGGTGAGACAGCGGTGGAGAAGGCAGATGAACTGCTTTTCCATTTAGCTTTGGCGACTGTTTCGATCGTCATTCTCATCACAATGGCGATTGGCTGGCGTGAGGGTGTTGTTGTTCTCGTCATTATTCCCACCACCATCTTGCTGACACTTTTCGCCTCTTGGTTGATGGGCTATACGATCAATCGCGTCAGCCTTTTTGCGCTCATCTTTTCCATCGGCATTCTCGTCGATGATGCCATTGTTGTGGTCGAAAATATCGTCCGACATTGGGAGAAAAGAGGCGATCGTGGTTTGATTGAGACGGCGGTCGAAGCTGTTGCAGAAGTTGGCAATCCAACCATTGTTGCCACTTTGACCATTGTCGCAGCGCTTTTGCCGATGATGTTTGTGAGCGGGTTGATGGGCCCTTATATGAGCCCCATTCCGGCGAATGCCTCAATGGCCATGCTCTTTTCTTTCTTTGTGGCTGTGACGATTACGCCTTGGCACCTGCTGAAAGTGGCGCAAGGCCGTTTTGCA
>CAWUNF010000362.1:0-2427 GCA_963923195.1 uncultured Hyphomicrobiales bacterium
CCACATAATCAGCCGTGATGATGCGCCTCTCAGAGCCATCTTCACGCGAGACTTCGACAAAGACTTTGTGATCATCTTGCGTGATCGTGCCCGCCACATGGCCATAGTACATGCGCACAGATTTTAATGTGGCGACTTTTTTCCGCAGCACCATTTCAGTCTGATATTGCGGCAAGCGTTCATTATCTTGCGAATAGAAAGAGCGCACCAATTCACGCCCGGCAGGCGCGTGCCAATATTCGCTCATCAAATTGCCATAGGCCGTCAACTCACCAATGGCATAACCTTTCGGCATGAGGCGCGCCTCACGCATCTCCTCCACGACACCCCAGCGGGCGAAATGTTCCATTGTGCGCTGGGTGAGATTTTGCCCCTTTGGAATGCGGCTCAAAGTCTCACGCGGCTCAATCACCGCGCAAGATATACCACGCAGGCCAAGCGCAACGCCCAAGCCCACACCAACTGGACCACCACCAACAACGACAATTTGGAAATGCTCAGACATTTTCTTCTCATTTGTTTTTAAAAAAGGCACGGGCGCTGATTAGCGCGCGGCCTCTGCAATCTGACGGGCGCGCTCAATCGCTTCCGGCGAAGCATTATAAACGCTCTTCAGAATGGCATTAATTTCATCCGCAAAGACAGGATCTATATCAAGTGACTGCTTTTCGGCTTCTGCCTTATATTCCGCATCTTTCATGGTCGCAGCAAATGCGGCCCGCAAAGCGCCTGCGCGATCAGCAGGCATATTGGCAGGGCCCGCCAGCGGCCAAGCGATGGCCAAACGCGCCAAAAAGACCTCCAAGAATTGACGCTCAGCGGGATCTTTCACGAGATCGAAAGCGGATGGCACATTGGGCAGATCTGGCGCTTTGGTCATGCCAAGCTGCAATTGCACGTCAACCTTCTTGTCAGAAACCCAAGAGGGGCGCGCGACTTTGAGATAGCCCCAAGAAAGGCCGGCCATGCCATCGGCCTCACCGCGCTCAACGGCGAGCAGCATTTCACTGGCGCCGGGATAGCCCGTCACGATTTTAATCTTGGTCTTAAAGACGGCATTCATGATGAGCGGGAAAGTCGCCGTATCTGCACCACCGCCTGAAGTGGCGATGATCACTTCGCGGCTCTTCAAATCATCCAATGTTTTGAAATTAGCATTGGCGCGCGTGAAGACGAGATTGGTCTCACGGCTAGGGCTACCAATCCATGTCAAATTGCGCGGATCAAATTGCGCTTGCTTATTGCCCATGAGCGGCTCAAACGGCGTGCCGCGTGCAAAAGTCGCAATGACAGTGCCATCTTTCGGCGCGAGATTGGCCATATGATTGATTGCCGTCAGCGAGCCAGCACCCGGCATATTTTGCACAATGACTTTCGGATTGCCGGGGATGTGTTTGCCAATATAACGACCGACGGCGCGCGCATTGAGATCATAACCACCGCCCGGCGAGAAGCCGACAACGATCGACAGATTTTTACCCTTGTAGAAATCTTCCACCGCATCGGCGTGCGCATCGGTTGCACTCAGCGCCACACCTGCCACAAAAGCTGTCAGAGCCCATTTGGATTGCGTGAACATGTTTCTGCCCTCCCGCTCAAGCGCTCTCCCGCAAAGGGGGCGCCTTATCTCGATGGGGTGGTTCTAGCCAAGCAGGCGGCGGAAGCCAAGCGGCGCTTGGATCACGAGCTGGCGGGCGCGCTTTTGCGCACCAAAGCAGCGCCCTTGACTTGTGCATAAATGCTCATGCCCGGCGCCAAACCAAGATGGCGCCACGAGCGCGCCGTGACGCGGGACAGGAGACGTGCACCCTGCCCGTCTTCGCCCAACCCAAGGACCGCAACGACTTGATGCGCGCCACTCTCTTGCACAGATAAAATTTTCGCACGCAAGACATTCACAATTGTACTTTCATGCGGCGCTTGTCGCGCAAGGCTCACATCACCTGCAAAAATACGCAACCGCTGCGCAGCGCCAATCGTCAAAGGTGCAGATGGCACCAAAAAGTGCCCGCCGGCAACAGCCAGCGTCGCCATGCCATCGGCAGCATCATAAGAGTCAACATGCGCATCCAGACTAACAGCCGCCTCTTGCGAGGCCGCGAGCGGCAAAGCGGGATCACTCTGCAAAGTGCTGAGCGGGCCAGATGCCACCACTGTGCCTGCACGCATCAAGACAAGATGGTCAGCCAAACGCTCCACTTCACTCATATCATGCGTGACATAAAGAACAGGAAGCGCAAGATTTTCGTGCAGCCGCTCAAGGAACGGGAAAATCTCATCCTTGGTGAGACGATCAAGGGCTGATAAAGGCTCATCCATAAGCAGAATGTGAGGCTGCGATAAGAGCGCACGCCCCATTGCAACACGCTGACGCTCGCCCCCTGACAAATAAGCAGGCGCGCGGTCTAAAAATCGCTCAAGCCCCAA
>CAWUNF010000363.1:0-2427 GCA_963923195.1 uncultured Hyphomicrobiales bacterium
CAGCCACGTGAATAAAAACCGATGGACTGAGCGGCCATTTTGGCTGGCGTCACACTCCGGCCAAAAAGTTCTTTGGCAGGCAATGCGGGATCATGGGGGTTGGCCAGCGGGGGCAGCGGCTTTGGAGCAAGCGTGCCGAGATCTTGGGCCTGCACGTTGATAGAAAGAACAGCGCCAAAAATAATGGCGGCAATCTTGATCCCATTATTGCGCGCGCAGCAAAGCAATCCAGAAAAGCTTTCGTTACTCTGGATTGCCACGTCGCTTCGCTCCTCGCAAGAAAGACTAATCTCCGAAGACCACCGTCTTTGATCCATTCAGAATCACGCGATCTTCCAAATGGTGACGCACAGCGCGCGCCAAAACGCGGCGCTCAATATCGCGGCCTTTGCGCACCAAATCTTCAGGCAGATCACGATGGCTGATGCGCTCCACATCTTGCTCAATGATCGGACCTTCATCGAGATCAGAGGTGACGTAATGCGCGGTTGCACCAATCAGTTTCACGCCGCGCGTATGAGCTTGCTTATAGGGATTGGCGCCTTTGAAACCGGGCAGGAATGAATGGTGAATATTGATGCAGCGTCCAGATAATTTGGCCGACAAGCCCTCTGAAAGAATTTGCATATAGCGCGCAAGCACAACCAATTCAGTATTGGTTTCGCGCACGAGATTCCAAAGCTGTGTTTCCTGCTCAAGCTTAGTGTCGCGCGATACGGGCATGTGATGAAAAGGCACGCCGTCAAAATCAAGATGCGCATAAGTCTCGCGCGGATGATTGGCGACAATGGCCGTCAATTCCATCGGCAATTCATCAATGCGCCAGCGATAGAGCAAATCAGCCAAGCAATGGTCGAATTTCGACACCAACACCATGACGCGCTTTTTCTGCGCGACGGCGCGCATGGTCCAATTCATGTTGAAGGTCTTGGCCAAATCAGCAAAGCCCGAGCTGATCTTTTCAAAAGGCGTTGTGCCGACCAGGTTGAAGACCACGCGCATGAAAAAGACATTGCTCTGCGTGTCATCATATTGCTGCGCGTCCAGAATGTTGCAGCTCTCGCCAAACAGATAGGCCGATACGCCAGCGACAATGCCCGGCTTATTGGGGCAAGAAAGCGTCAAAACATATTGGGCGCTCGGCGGGACGACAGGCATGTAACCACTTCCACTCATGAAACAGGCCCCGCGCACGGGGCCTCGTGATATAGGCCAAAGACGCGCATAACCTCAACCGCGCCTTGACGGGAGGGCCAGCTCGCGCCTAAAATGTTCGTTAATCGCCCAAATGTTCTCTATGCGAACACTTAAGGATTGACCATGACCGAAGCCTTCCTTTGCACTGGCCTGCGCACCCCCATTGGCCGCTATGCTGGCGCTCTCTCATCCGTGCGCCCTGATGACATGCTGGCCTTTGTGATCCGCGAATTGATGGCGCGCAATCCGCAAATTCCGGGCGAAGCGATTGATGAAATTTATGCGGGCTGCGCCAACCAAGCGGGCGAAGACAATCGCAATGTTGCACGCATGGCGGGTCTCCTGTCAGGGCTCCCGCTCTCCGTTCCCGGCACAACTTTGAACCGCCTCTGCGGCTCTGGCATGGATGCTGTGGGCGCTGCGGCCCGGGCGGTGAAATCGGGCGAAAGCGAGCTTGTCATTGCAGGCGGCGTGGAAAGCATGTCGCGCGCACCTTTTGTGATGAACAAAGCGACCGAAGCTTTTTCACGCGCGGCTGAAATTCATGACACGACGATTGGCTGGCGCTTCATCAATCCGCTGATGAAGGCACAATATGGCGTCGATTCCATGCCAGAAACTGCTGAGAACCTCGCAGAAGACAAGCAAATCTCACGCGCGGACCAAGATGCTTTCGCCTTCCGCTCGCAGGCACGTGCGGCCAAAGCCATTGCCGCTGGCCGTTTTGCGAAAGAAATCGTCGCTTATGAAATCAAAGATCGCAAAGGCAATGTGACGCGCGTCGAACGCGATGAACATCCGCGTGAAACAACGATTGAAAAATTGGCTGCTCTCGGCACACCTTTCCGCAAAGGTGGCTCCATCACCGCAGGTAATGCGTCGGGCGTGAATGACGGCGCTGCTGCCATGATTATTGCTTCCGCCCGTGCGGTGGAGAAATACGGCCTGACCCCGCTTGCCCGCATCAATGGTCTGGCGACGGCTGGTTGCGCGCCGCGCATTATGGGCTGGGGCCCTGTGCCTGCCACGCAAAAGCTCATGGAACGTCTCGGCCTAAAAATCTCAAACTTTGATGTCTGCGAATTCAACGAAGCCTTTGCGGCGCAAGCTTTGGCCTGCACGCGCGGCCTTGGCCTTCCCGACGATGCCGAACACGTCAATCCGAATGGCGGCGCGATTGCGCTCGGCCATCCGCTCGGCATGTCTGGCGCACGCATCACGCTCACCGCC
>CAWUNF010000364.1:0-2416 GCA_963923195.1 uncultured Hyphomicrobiales bacterium
AAATACGCACGCGCGTTTCGCCGTCTTGGGCTTTGACAAGACCCTCATCAATGGCGAAAGGGCCAACACCTGTCAGAATATTGCCGCATGAGGGTGAAGTATCGACTTCTGCACGATCCACCCAAACTTGGGTGAAAAGATAATCGACATCCGCATCTGGGCGCTGCGATTTGCGAATAACGGCGACCTTGCTCGTCACCGGATCCGCGCCGCCAATGCCGTCGATCTGGCGCACATGCGGGCTGCCCATGACGCGCAAAAGAACTTGCTTGCGGGTTTCCATATCGGCGGGCAGATCTTCATCTTTGAAGAAGGGCCCCCGTGAGGTGCCACCCCGCATGAGCACGCAGCGGATTGCCGTTTGCATGTTTCATCCTCCCTGTGCGGCCCTTATTGGATGAGCCACAGCCTCTTTTCCCGCCAGTTTAGTCAAACCAGCGCGGCTTTGTAAAAGCCTTCCTCAGATCACAAGGGGCAGACGCTCAATTCGTGTAGAGATTGCCGTCTTCGACCACGCGGCGCCATGTTTCGCGCTCTTTTTCGAGCACTTTGCCAAATTCTTCCGGCGTGCCGCGATAGGGGGTCGCCCCCTCTTCCGCAAAGCGCTTGACCATAGCTGGAGAGGCAGCGGCATCATTCACAGCCTTATTGAGCTGCGCGACCAAATCGGCCGACATATTGGGCGGGCCGACAATGCCCCACAAAGTATACATGCCCCCACCCGTCACCCCGCTTTCAGCTAAAGTGGGCGCATTGGGAAAGAGTGGTGAGCGCTCATCACTCGTCACCGCCAAAAGGTTCAGCGTCTTTTCCTGCACATGGCTTGCCACCACCGGGACAGTGGTGATGAAAAGATCAGCGCGACCCGCCACCAAATCCATCAGCGCGGGGCCGCTGCCAGAATAAGGCACATGCGTCATGCTAATGCCTGCACGCTTCATGAATAATTCTGTCGAAAGATGCAGAATGCTGCCAACGCCTGACGAGACGAAATTTAAAGCGCCGGGCTTTTCTTTCGAGCGCGCAACCACATCTTTGACAGAGTTCAATTTGGATTGCGGGCTTGCAACAACAAGAAAGGGGCCGCGGCCAATCATAGCAATGGCGGTGAAATCCTTGGCAATATTATAGGGTTCTTGCTTGCGCACGGCCGCTGTCGTGACAACGGACGAACTCACAAACATCAGCGTTTGCCCATTGGGTGTCGCCGCCGCCGTGTTTTTCGCCGCAATTAGGCCGCCTGCCCCGCTGCGATTATCAATAATGACATTGGTCTTGAGCGTATCAATCAACTGACGGCCCAATTCGCGGGCAATAATATCATTGCCGCCGCCGGGCGCGAAAGGAACGATAATGGTGACAGGCCGATCTTGTGCCCGCGCCGGCGAAGCAAAAGCCATGACGCTTGCCAGAACCAAAGCTGCACAAGAAGCCAAATTAGAGCGTGAGACCATCGGACGCTTCTCCCCTCATCAAGCCCTTTCGCGCCAGCTTTGGCTGGTCCGCCCCGGGGGCCTTTTTCTCTGGATGAGGCTAGAAGCGCGAGGCCAGAGCGGCCTATTCAAAAGTCAGCCGCTCTGATTAGTTTTCCGAAGTCACCCACCGTCCAAAAGACTAGCTGCCATAGAGGAATTTGGGCAGCCAGAGGGTGAGATCCGGCCAGAAATACATGATGACCATGCACAAGATCACGATGAGCATATAGGGCATCATGCCGGCAAAAATCTGGTTCAAAGTGACATGGGGTGGCGCCACGCCCTTCAAATAGAAGGCCGACATTGCCACTGGCGGCGATAAGAAGGCCGCCTGCAAATTCACAAAAACCAAGACGCCCCACAAAATGGGATCAATGCCAAAATGCTTCAGCATAGGCAGGAAAATGGGCACGAAAATCACGATGATTTCCGTCCATTCCAACGGCCAGCCCAGAATGAAAATGATCGCTTGCGACAGGATCATAAATTGCATGGGCGTGAGATCGAGCGACAAAACCCATTTTTCGAGCAAAGCTTGTCCGCCCAAAATGGCAAAGACGCCGGAGAAAAGTGCTGACCCCACAAAAAGCCAACAGACCATAGATGTCGTCTTGGCGGTGAGGAACACGGCTTCCTTTGTCTTTTTCCAATCCAGTGTGCGCGCATGGAAAGCGAGCAAGAAAGCACCCGCCGCACCCACAGCCGCCGATTCCGTTGCTGTCGTAATGCCAAACAGAATGACGACCAGAACAACGACGGTCAAAATGGTGAGCGGCATCACTGAATCTGTCACCATACGGATGACTTCAAGCTTTTCACTGCCCATGCGCTTGTAATAGCGCAGCATCATCACGCCAGCGACGACAGCCAAAGCCGCAAACCACCCATAGAAACCATCTGGCACGCCGCCGGATGTGGGTTCATCAGGCGTAATGTCAGCC
>CAWUNF010000365.1:0-2413 GCA_963923195.1 uncultured Hyphomicrobiales bacterium
TTGTGATCCCGCTGTCGGAAGAAGCGACGAAGGATCAGGCCGCACGTTGCATGAACTGCGGCATTCCTTACTGCCACAATGGCTGCCCGGTGAATAACCAGATCCCTGATTGGAATGATCTGGTTTACAACGGCAATTGGGAAGAAGCCTCGCGCAACCTGCATTCGACAAACAACTTCCCGGAATTCACGGGTCGTGTTTGCCCCGCGCCTTGCGAAGCTTCTTGCACGCTCAATCTCACGGACCAGTCGGTCACCATCAAATCGATTGAATGCGCGATTGTTGATCGTGCTTGGTCGGAAGGTTGGCTGAAGCCGGAAGTGCCCTCGAACAAGACCGGCAAGAAGGTCGCTATTGTGGGCTCAGGCCCTGCAGGTCTTGCTGCTGCTCAGCAGCTCGCACGCGTCGGTCACGATGTGCATGTGTTTGAAAAGCACGCACGCGCTGGTGGCCTGCTGCGCTATGGCATTCCTGACTTCAAAATGGAAAAGCAGCTCATTGAGCGTCGCGTCAAGCAGATGGAAGAAGAAGGCGTCACCTTCCATTACAATGTGAATGTCGGCGTTTCGATGAAGGTCGATGATCTCGTTGCGGCTTATGATGCGGTGATTTTGGCGGGCGGTGCTGAAAAGCCGCGCGATCTGCCAATCCCGGGTCGTGAGCTCGCAGGCGTGCATTTTGCGATGGATTTTCTGCCGCAGCAGAACCGTCGTGTGTCGAAAGAGCCGCTGACAACCAATGCGCCGATCCTCGCCTCTGGCAAGCATGTCGTGGTGATTGGTGGTGGTGATACGGGTTCGGACTGCATTGGCACGTCGGTGCGCCAAGGCGCTCTGTCGGTGACGCAGCTCGAAATTATGCCCAAGCCGCCGGAGAAGGAAAACAAGCTGCTGACATGGCCAGATTGGCCGTTGAAGCTGCGCACGTCCTCTTCTCATGAAGAAGGCGCGGAGCGTGACTTTGCCGTGAATACGGTTGAGTTCGCCGGCGAAGGCGGTGCGGTGAAGGCGCTGAAATGCGTACGCGTGGATGGCAAGTTCCAGGCGATCCCCGGCACAGAATTCGAGATCAAGGCTGATCTCGTGCTGCTTGCGATGGGCTTTGTCGCGCCGGTGTCTGAAGGCCTGCTCAATGGCCTTGGCGTGAAGCTCGACAATCGCGGCAATGTTGCGGCTGATACGATCAGCTACAAGTCGTCGAAGGAAAAGGTCTTTGCTTGCGGCGACATGCGTCGCGGCCAGTCGCTCGTTGTGTGGGCGATCCGCGAAGGTCGCCAGACAGCGCATTCGGTCGATAAATTCCTGATGGGTTCGACCGTTCTGCCGCGGTAATCGGCGCAGATAAAGAAATAAAGAAAGCCCCGGTTTTCCGGGGCTTTCTTTATTTTAAGGCGCGCGGCGCAGACGCTCTAAAAGAGCTAGATTGGCAAAGCCATCAGGCTCCAGACCTGCTTTGCGCTGATATTGCCGAATAGCAGCTTGTGCCTTCTCGCCGATTTTTCCGTCGAGCTTGCCAATATCATAGCCCATGCGCACGAGATGTTTTTGAATCTCGAGCGATTGATCAGCATCTGGCATACGCTCTTGTGTTGGCCATTTGCCAATCAAGCCATCTGTGCCCGCCAAACGATCTGACAAAAGCGCGACACCTAAAGCATAAGCGGTCGATGTATTATAGGCTTTGATGGCTTGGAAATTTTTGGTCACGAGAAAAGCAGGGCCATTCTTGCCAGCGGGCAGAAGAAGCATGGCTTCGCCTGTCTTGGGGCTTGCGCTGCCATCGGCAATTTTCACCCCAGCGCGCGCCCATTCGCTGAATGGCCGCTCGACATTGGGCTCATATTTAAGGAGCGAAAAGCCCTGCGGCAGAGTGACTTCATAGCCCCAAGTCCAATCGCGTATCCAGCCATGTTCAGCCAGATAATAAGCGGTTGAAGCGAGGGCATCGGGTGCGCTGGTCCAAATATTTTTATGGCCATCGCCATCCCAATCAACTGCATATTTCATGAAGCTGGAGGGCATGAATTGGGTTTGACCCATAGCGCCTGCCCATGAGCCCAACATATTTTCAGGTTCAATATGACCCTGCTGCAAAATTTGCAGCGCAATGATCAGCTCATCTCGAAAGAAGGTGCCGCGATAATTGGCGGCAGCGAGTGTGGCAAGCGAGCGCACCACATTCAGCTTTCCAGAAAAGCCGCCATAATTGGTTTCCATGCCCCAGACGGCGAGCACCACATAGCGATCAACGCCATATTTGGCTTCAATGCGCGCGAGTGTCTTGTCGAATTCTGTTGCGCGCGCCGCGCCGCGTTCAAGGCGCTGTTTGGAGAGCGCGCCATTGATGTAATGCCAAATGGGCTTCACAAATTCTGATTGTTTGCCCGTGATTTTAATCACGGAAGGATCGGGCG